>JAQTNW010000034.1 GCA_028713655.1 Candidatus Methylacidiphilales bacterium
TCGAACATTTCGCTGTCCGTTCAGTTTTGACGGCTGCCTATGCCAGCACGGTGGCCACGCCGGACACAACGGTCGGACTGCAGGTGAGCATGACCGGGCTGGACGCGGCCACCATCGACACCATTTCAAGCCAGGATCAGGCCAATGACACATTGCTCGCTTTCGTCAACGGCGAGATCATGTCCATCGGCACCGTGACGCCTCTGGGCGGCGGCGTTTACAAACTTTTCCCGTTGCGCGCCAGGTTCAACACCAGCCAGCAGAATCATGCCATCGGTGATGAGGTCTGGTTGATCCGCCGCGATCAATTGAAAGCGCTGACCAATACCAGCTTTGTTGCCGCTCTGACGCGCTACTTCAAACTGCAGCCCAAGACCCTACGCGCGACGGTTGATTTGTCTCTCTGCTCGGCGATCAATTATTCCTTCACTGGCAATGGCCTGGGAGCTGTCGCTGGCCTGGCTCTGACCACTGCAGCATCCCTGCAGACGGATGGATCGATCCTTGCCAAGGTGTTTGCTTCATGGACCGCGTTCACCGATCCCGAAGTCGCGCTCTATGAGGTAGGCATCCAGCCTGCGGGCGGAACGTGGGACAATAAGACGGTTTCGAGCAATACGGCGGATTGGGTTGTACTGCCCAATGTCGTGTACTCTGTCCGCGTGCGCGCCATCTCGATTTATGGTGAGCGGTTCCCGTGGAGCACCACAGCTACGATCACCAGCGCCAAGGACACCACGGCCCCCGGCGTCTGCACCGGCCTGGCTGCGGTCGGAGCACTCCGCGTGATTCAGGTTTCGTGGACAAACCCAACCGACACGGATTTGAATTATATCGAGGTGTGGGAATCCTCCACCAATAACATCAGCGCCGCCGCATTGATAGCCAAAGTTTACACAACCAGCTTCGCTCGCGCCGGTCTCTCGCCTGGCGTCACGCGGTACTATTGGGTGCGTGCTGTCGATACCAGCGGGAACATCGGGACTTATTCTTCCGGAACCACGGCAGGCGTTGCGGGGACAACGCAGTTGACCGGTACCAGCGATCTCGACACCTATGCAGTGCAAAGCCAGAATATCGCGCCTGGAGCCATCACAGGGATCGCCTCCGCTGGGGCGAATGATACAGGTGGCGGTCAACTGAAAACCATCTCCGTTGCTTTAACAACATCTGGCGGTACTGTCCTATTATGGGGTAATCTGAGTGGTAAAGTTCAAGGCTGCTCCTCCGGAGTATCGTTTTCAATAAATTGGAAAGTGAAAGAAACCGGTTCCGGAACCACCATTTACAGTCAGTCAGTTGATTATTGGCCCACTGCGAGCACTCACTTTCCGAATCGCTGCATCGCCCTTGCCTTGGGCAACTTCACCGGCACAAAAACATTTGAGTTCTCTGCCCAGTGCAGTCTTAACTGGGTAACAAGCCCTGCCGTCAGGTTGGATGTCTTTGTGATGGAGATGAAAAAATGAACTACGTGGTGGTTGATTCTCAGGGAAACGTTCTCCGCTCTGGAACTTGCCAAGCCATCGATTTTCAGGCCCAGGCAGGTACAGGCGAGACAGTCATGGAAGGCACGCAAGATCAATACCAGTCCAGTGATGCACAGGGCGACCTGGCTACCATTAAAACCATGCTCAAAGCCCAGGTGGATGCCATCATTGAAACCCGCCGCCAGGCTTTGGTGACACCAGGCACTGTGATGCAGCTCGTTTATGGGATGAAGAAACTCGAAGCCTACGTCCTGAGCACCTTGCCCACCATTCCTGACCAGTCCACAGCCGAGGTCGCATTCCCGTTGCTGGCGAAGGAAGCCGCAGCCAGAGGCATCGCCCTTCAAGACATGGCCGCGCTGGTGGATTCAGCCAATGAAGCTTTCCGAACCGCGATGGCCGATCTGGAGGTTTTGCGCTTCGAAACCAAAGCCGCCATCGACGCTGCAGCCGATGAGGCTGCTGCCCGGACGGCTCTTTCTGCGCTTTTAGGGCCCACTTAAAGCGGCCCTGCGCTTGCCGTGCAGAGACTCTGCAGGGCACGTTCTTTGACAGCTTAGACGGGGTGAAAAGTATCAAACCTCTGTCAAAAAGTACCAAACTCGCCGTCGCGCTACAAATGGCGTTGCAACGGGGCATAACTTCAGTAGTTTTCATGCGGTATGATTGTACGCCGTCCGACATTAACATGGTTCGAATCCCTGTATTTTCCGTCCCTGATTGCGGGACTGGCCATTACATTCAAGCATTGGAGGAAAACGGTGCGGCAGCTTGCTTTTCCAGGAAAAGGCGACAAGCCCCGGACCTTGATGGATTTTTCGGCCACGGGCATGGTGACGATGGAATACCCCGACGAAAAGTGGCCGATGCCCGCAGGCTACCGCGGCGCACCCACGCTCGTGAAAGACGAGGAAGGCCGGGAAAAATGCGTCAGTTGCCAGCTTTGTGAATTTGTTTGTCCGCCGCGGGCGATTAAAATCACACCGGGCGACATCCCGTCCTACAGCCCATTTGCGAAGGTGGAAAAGGCGCCCAAGGAATTTCAAATTGACATGCTCCGCTGCATTTACTGCGGGTTGTGCGAGGAAGTCTGTCCCGAGGAGGCCATTTTTTTGAAGGCGGAATTTCCGATTTTGACGGGATACAACCGGGGCAGCATGGTGAATAACAAGCAAAAGCTTTACGAAATGGGGGGCATCACGCCGCTTCCAATCAAGAAATGGGCTGATAAGTGAGAGCCTGACCGGGCCAGCCGTTTCAACAATTAGATTGACCCGGCTTTCCCACTCCATAATTTTCATCGTTTAAATTTAACGCAATGGAAGCTTTGTTTTTTTGGATATTTGCAGCGGGGCTGATCGTTTCGGCCTGCGCTGTGGTTCTGAACCGGAACCCGGTTGCCTCCGCGCTTTCGCTGGTGGTGGCCTTTGGGTTTCTGGCGGCGCTATTCCTCACATTGGAAGCATTCTTCCTGGCTGTGGTGCAAATCATCGTGTACGCGGGCGCGGTCATGGTGCTGTTTTTGTTCATCATCATGCTGCTGGATATTCAGGCGGCGGCTCGGCGCCCGTTTCCTTATCTGCAACTGGTTTTTGTGGCGGTGGTTTCCGGGGCCTTTGGCTTTATTTTTCTCCGGGTTCTTTCCGGCATGCCCCACACCCAGGAGCCGCTGCATTGGGGCCGGCAACAGGTCGCGTTCGGCGCCAAGGAAGTGGGCAATCTGCTTTTTTCAAAATACATCCTGCCGTTTGAAATCACGGCCGTACTGCTGCTGGTGGCGACCCTGGGTGTCATCCTTCTGAGCAAACGGGAGGTGAAATGAACGCGCTGGCTGAAGTCACCCTGAACCATTACCTGGTTTTGAGCGGCATCCTTTTCACCATCGGCATGGCCGGGGTGATGTTGCGCCGCAGCATTCTGGTGATCTACATGTGCCTGGAACTCATGTTGAATGCGGCCAACCTGGCGCTGGTCGCCTTCAGCCGCTTTGCCGAACATCCCAATCTCAACGGCCACATGATGGTTTTTTTCATCATCACAGTCGCGGCGGCTGAAGTGGCGGTGGGCCTGGCGCTGATCGTCGCATTGTTCCGCCTCCGCCAAACCACCAGCATCAGCGACCTGACCACCCTGAAATTTTAAGCCATGAACTGGATTGTCTTACTTCCCCCCCTGCTGGCCGCCGTTGCCATCACGCTTCTCCTGCACCCGCTCAAAAAAGTGTCCGTCCTGGTTTCCATTCTGGCCTGCGCGGTTTCTTTTGCGGCGGCCCTGAAAATATTTTTTTCCGGGGACGCGGCGCTGATGTCTTCGGTCACCTGGGTCGATCTGCCCGGCCTGCGGGTCGAGATCGGCGGTTCGAGCGACCGGCTTGCCAGCCTCATGCTGTTGGTGGTTTCGGGAGTCGGGCTGTGCATCCACATTTTCGCCTACGGCTACATGGCGGAAGATCCGGGGCTGTCCCGCTTTTTTGCCAAGCTCAGTTTTTTCATGTTTTCCATGCTGGGCATCGTTCTGGCGAACAATCTCATCATGATGTACATTTTCTGGGAACTGGTGGGATTGAGCTCCTATTTCCTGATCGGGTTCTGGTTCCAGCGCCCCAGCGCCGCAGAGGCCGCCAAGAAGGCCTTTATTGTCAACCGCATCGGGGACTTTGGCTTTCTGCTCGGCATCCTCGGAGTCTGGGCGGCATGGCACTCGCTGGATTTTGCCGAGCTTCAAAGCCGCGCATTGCCGGGCAGTGTGGCCGGCTGGAGCGCCACGCTGATTGCGCTGGGATTGTTCATGGGCTGCGTGGGCAAATCCGCCCAGTTGCCGCTGCATGTCTGGCTGCCTGACGCGATGGAAGGCCCGACGCCCGTGTCGGCCTTGATCCACGCAGCCACGATGGTTGCCGCCGGCGTTTATATGCTTTGCCGCGTGTTTTTCATCCTCCAACTGAGCACCCACGCTTTGGCTGTTATTTCGGTGGTAGGTGTTTCAACGGCGGTTTTTGCGGCCGTCATTGCCACGCAGCAGAACGACATCAAGCGCATCCTGGCCTATTCCACGCTGTCCCAGCTTGGGTACATGGTCATGGCCGTCGGGCTTTCGGCGACCACGGCCGCCATGTTTCATCTGACGACGCACGCCTTTTTCAAGGCCCTGCTGTTCCTTGCCGCCGGTTCTCTGATCCACTCGTTGCATCATGAGCAGGACATCTGGAAAATGGGCGGGTTGCGAAAAAAGATGCCGGTGACATTTTGGACGTTTTTAATCGGCACGCTTGCGTTGACGGGTTTTCCGCTGTTGGCTGGATTTTGGAGCAAGGACGCGATTTTGACGGCGGCCTTTCATCAGAACATCGTGATTTTTTCAATGGCGGTTTTTACGGCGGGATTGACGGCCTATTATATGTTCCGCCTCTTCACGGTCGCGTTTTTGGGGTCGCCCCGTTCGGATGTTGTTTCCCATGCCCACGAATCCCCGGCAGTGATGACGATTCCGCTGCTGGTTCTTGCGGTGCTTTCCATTGCGGGCGGCTATCTGGGAATCGAGGAATATCTCAGGCACGGTTCCTTGCCCGGCCATGAAGAGGGGGCGGGGGCGGTGATGGGTCTTTCGGTTGCCGTCTTTACCATCGGAGCGCTGGCCGCGTGGTTGCTGTTCAGGCGTTCCACTGGGGAACCTTTTATAATCACGCTGCTTGCCCGGAAATTTTATATCGACGAGATTTATGATGCGGTTTTTGTCGAGGGGCAGCAGTTGTTGGCCCGTCTTTTCAACTGGTTTGACAAGTGGGTGATCGGCGGGATGCTGGTCCGGGGCACGGCCGTGGCTGGAACCATCACGGGCGAGGTGCTCCGGCTCTTCCAGGGCGGCAGTTTGCAGGCGTATGCCGTCCTTTTCATCCTCGGTGTTATTTTTGTCTGTTACTGGATTTTAATCCGTCCCTTTGTATGAGCCATTTGATCCTTTTCATGTTGTTGTCGCCCTTGGTCGCTTGCGTGGGCATTGTTTGCGGCCTGCCGGAAAAACGCACGGCGATGGCCTCTGTCCTGGCCAATCTCGTTGCGGTGCTGATTCTGGCGTTTGGCTTTCAAACGGGCGCCGGTGGATACCAGTTTGTCAGTTCATTTCCCGCGATCCAACTGCCGGGCTTTTTCAACATCACGTTCAAGGTCGGGGTGGATGGGCTGGCTTTGCCGATGGTTTTGTTGACGTCCCTGGTCTCGACCGCGGCCGTGGCGCTGGCGCCCGAAAACATCCGCCGCCGCCGCGAGTTTTACATCTGCATTTTGCTGGTTGTTTTCGGCGCGCTGGGCGCGTTTTTCTCAATCGACCTGTTCTTCCTTTATGTCTTCCACGAGGTGGCGCTGATTCCGACCTTCCTGCTGATCGGAATCTGGGGCGGTGTGGACCGCAAATTTGCCGCCACCCAGTTGACATTGTATCTGGCTGCGGGGAGCCTCGTGTTGCTGGCGGGGTTGCTGGCCTTTTATTTTGCCCTGCCGGCCGATGCGCGCAGTTTTGACCTGGAGGCGATCCGCCAGACCCTGGCGGCACGGCCATTTTCAAATTCGGCGCAAAGCGTCATTTATCCGCTGCTTCTGGCCGGTTTTGGCATCTTGGTGTCGCTCTTTCCCTTCCACACCTGGGCGCCGGCCGGATATGCGGCGGCCCCGACTCCGGCGGCCATGCTGCATGCGGGCGTGTTGAAAAAATTCGGGCTCTACGGCCTGCTGCGGCTTGCGGTGCCGTTTTTGCCGTTTGGAATGCAGCAATACATGAATGTGCTGCTGTTGTTGTTGCTGGCCAATGTGATTTATGTCGGGCTGGTGACGATCAACCAAAAGGAACTGAATTACATGCTGGGTTATTCCAGCGTCATGCACATGGGCTTTTTGTTTCTCGGGTTGGCGGCCTTGAATGAGATTGGATTGACAGGCCTTGTGCTATTGATGGTGGCCCACGGATTGAGCGTGGCGCTTTTATTCGGACTTTCCGGCGAGATTCGCGCGCGGACCGGTTCGACGCGTTTCAGCGAGTTGGGCGGGTTGGCCCAAAAAACTCCGATCCTGGCATTTTTGTTTATTTTTGCGGGGCTGGCCTCGCTGGGAATGCCCGGCTTGGGCAATTTTTCCGGCGAGATTCTGATTTTTTTCGGAGCCTGGGCGAAATATCCCTATGTGGCGATTCTGGCCGTCTGGGGTGTTGTGATCTCGGCGGTCTATGTGTTGCGGGCTGTTGGCAGCATTTTCTTCGGTGACCTGCTCCCGTCCCTGCACGAGGCCGGGGATGTACTGAAATGGGCGCAACGCTGGCCGTTTGTGCTTTTGTCCGTATCGCTTCTTGTGGTTGGTGTTTATCCGAAATCTCTCATGGTATTTATCAAACCGGCTGTGCAGGCCTTGCTTGGATTATGAAACTGTTACTGATGCCCGAATTTCAACTGCTGCTCTGGGCGGTTTTGCTGCTGATTTTTGAGGCGTACCGCCCGCAGACATCGGCAAAGGTGATTGCGCGACTTGCGATTTTTGGGGCCGCGCTGGTTTTTGCGGGGCTGTTTTGCCCGAAGCTCAATCTCGATGCCGGCTATAGTTGGGAGGGGCTTTACAAGCTCGATTCGCTGGCGGTGTTTTTCAAGGGATTTTTCCTGCTCACCCTGATTGTGGTGTTGTGGATGTCCGGTGAGTTTGTGGAAGAGCTGCCGCTGGCGCGCAACGAATTTCTGATTTTGCCCCTGTTTCCGACGGTGGGCATGATGCTGCTGGCGTCGGCGGTCGATTTCATGACCGTGTTTGTCGCCATCGAACTGGTGACGATCTCGTTCTATATTCTGGTGGCCTATCAAAGGAATAACGCGGCCTCACTCGAGGCCGGCGCGAAATATCTGGTGATCGGCGCCCTGTCCACGGGGTTTCTTGTCTATGGGATCGCCTTTTTGTATGGCAGCGTGGGGAGTACGGCTTTCAGCGATATCCTGGGCGCGCTGGCCGTTTCCGGAAAGAGCATCAATCCGGGGCTTTTATTCGCGATGGTCCTGATTGTGACGGGCCTTGCGTTCAAGGTCTCGGCGGTTCCCTTCCATGTTTGGGCGCCGGATGTGTATCAGGGCGCCCCGACGCCGGTCACGGCGTTTCTGGCGGTGGGGAGCAAGGCTGCTGGCTTTGCGGTGTTGCTGAGGATTTTGGATCTGGACGGATTCAGTCATGCGGCGCTGGTTCCATACTCCAGCTCCCTGCTGGTGGTGCTTGCTGGCGCTACTGTAGTGCTGGGTAATTTTGCCGCCTTGCCGCAGCGCAATATCAAGAGATTGCTGGCTTATTCGAGCATCGGCCATGCGGGGTTTATGTTGATGGCCTTGAGCTGCCATACCGTTCGCGGAGTTGAAGCAGTGTTGATTTATCTGGTGATTTACATGCTGGCGGCCCTGCTGGCGTTTTTCGTCATTACGCTGGTTTCACGGCAGGTGGGGGGAGACGAGCTGTCGAACTATTCCGGATTGTCGCAACGCTCACCGCTGGCGGCTTTTGCCCTGCTTGTGGCTTTTGTTTCCATGGCCGGCATTCCGCCCCTGGCAGGATTTTTGGGGAAATTGGCGGTCTTTGCGGCAGTCTGGGAGACCAGGCGCTATTTCCTGCTGGCCCTGGGTATTATTTCCGCCGCTGCGGGTTTGTATTACTATCTGGGCGTGGTTCGTTCGATGTATTGGAATGAGCCGACCCGCGAGGCGCCGGCTGTTGAACTTTCATTCAGCTCCCAGATCCTGGTATGGTTTCTCACCCTGGCGCTGATCATCCTGGGTTTCTCCCAGATACCTTTGGTGGTAATCATTCGTCAGGCCTTGGGCGGCTTGAGGCACGGGTGAGGGTTCTGGGTTCTTTTGCAAAAAATCAAGCAGTGTCATCCGTTGCCAGAGCATCTTGTATTTACTCCGTCTCACGCCCATGCGTTCCGCCGCGTCGGACGAGAACCCAAACCTTTCAAAAAAAACTGTTTTGAGCGGGAATGAACGGGAGGCCTACCGCAACGCGGTAGCGTCGTTCAGCCCAGGGTTGGCGCGAGTCTGCGAGGGCCTGCCCTGGGTATTTATCAAAATGAGTTTCAACCCGCAACGCGGGTTGCGTCTGTTTTATCAAATCGCCGGAACCGCTTTCAGGGTTCGGGATGATTTTTGATTTTACCCAGGGTAGCTCGTTCTTCGCAACCCTGGGCTGAAAGACGGAACGCCGTTGGCGTTTTAATAAGACGTCATTTGGCGTCGAATGTACCCAGGTGTTTGAGAACATCCGAGCGGAAGGCGTCGATGTGTTTTGTGACGAAATCGGCAACGGACAGCGAGGGCTCGGCGGTCAGAGGTGACAAATCCATGGCCCAGGTGAGGGCTTGCGCCTGATCAGGTAGGTGCGGCTCGGAAAAGGTGGCGTTGGCCATGCGGCGCCCGAGCGCAGCCTGTTCGTAACGTTTGCCGCCGACAATCTGGGATTGGAATACGCGGATGAGCTGGCGGGCGAGGATATCGTTCTGGTCGGCGCGCAACGCAATTTTGAATTTGTCAGGAAGCCAGTCGAGATTGCGCCAGACTTCGCAGCCCAGAACTTGTTTGGGCCGATGCTCCGGCTTAAGTGTTCGCAAGGCGTTGATGCTGCGGATGGCCAGGGCGACATGGGTGTCGTGCTTGTCGGCGGGGTTGTGAAGATAAACCACATCGGGCCTGCAGTGTTGTAGAATGGAAGCCAGATCGCCTGTCGCTTCGCTGAAAGCGGGATCTTTTACCTTTGTGCTGGGATACCCCAGTTGGATGAGCAGGCCGTATTGGCCGATCTCGGCGGCATGGCGCTGCTCGCTCTTTCTGGTCTCCCGCATTTCTTCGTTGCTGCAATTGGTGTAGGGGCCGCTGCGCGGGCTTCCGGCCCCGTCGGTGGCAATAATGGCCGTGAACCAGTTGTCAGGTTTTTCATGGCACTCGGCAATGCCGTGGAAGGCCATGATTTCGGCGTCGTCCTGATGCGCCGCGATGCACAGATGGGTGGTCCGCTCCAATGCTTCTTCCAGCGGGCTTCCGTCCGGGACGTAGATGTCGGCCTTGGCTTGAAGGTTCATCGCGCTCATTTTGTTTCCATGATGTAAACACCGTCCCAGTCCTTGCCGGGAGGATGCCGACTCAATTCATTACAGCGCCTGGCAAACAGGCGGGCGAGCGTATTTTCCGCATCCTGGGAAGATGCGGACTCGAAAAGCTGCAGGGCTTCCTCGAATTTTCCGGTGCGGTAGGCGATCACGCCCTGTTCGTACTGTTCCAACGAGCTTTGTTGTTGAGAGGTGAGGGGTGTTTCGATCCGTCCGAGCACATAAAACGTGTCCACGGGTCTGGATCTGCCCATTGCGCGGATGAGATCGACGGTTTGGAGGTGGAACTTGTTCTTAACCAATGTAGCGACATTTTCTCCGAGGATCAGCGGGATTTTATACTGTTTGGTGACGCCTTCCAGGCGGGAGGCCAGGTTCACGGCGTCGCCGATCACCGTGATGTCCTTGCGCCGGGGGGAGCCCATTTCTCCGGCGAGGACTTCGCCGTGGTTGATGCCGATGCCGATCTCCAAGGGAGGACGTCCTGTTTGGCTCCAGTGGTTATTTAAAGTTTTCAGGGAGTCCAGCATGTCGAGCGCGCAGGAAACGGCATGGGCGGCGTCCTGTTCCGGGCTCAGGCTCCGCACATTGCCCCAGACGGCCATGACGGCATCGCCGATGAATTTGTCGAGGGTGCCCTCGTAGCGAAAGACACATTCCACCATTTCGGTAAAATATTCGTTGAGCTGGGCGACGAGGGCGTGGGAATCGTCGAATTCGCTCATGCGCGTGAAGCTGCGGATGTCGGAAAACAGCATGGTGCAGGGCTTGCGGATTCCGCCGAGGGACTCGGCGAAATCGCCGGAGCCGTCCAGGATTTCTCTTACAACATTGTGTGAGACATATTTTTCAAGGGCGCTGCGGGTTTTGGCTTTTTCCAGCAGGGTGCCCACAAATTCATGCAGCAGGCAGAGCGTCCCGCCGGTGGTGAGTGAAAGCAAGGGGGCTACGACGGGCAACATGCAACTGAATTGGTTATAAATGATCTGGCAAAGGCCGATATAGGCGAGGGAAGAAAACAGCAACAAAAGGAAGCGGGTTACGGGATGTTGGAAATGGAGCAGAATGAGCCAGGCCAGCGCGCCGCCTGCGAGGATCAGAAGTATATCCTGCCAGGGATCTGGTTCCCGGATAAATGCATCTGACAAGGCTGCACCGAGGGTATTCAAGTGCAATTGCGGACCGTACATGAGTCCTGGCATTGGTGTTGTTTTAAGGTCCTGTGACCAGTTGCCTGCGGGGCCGACCATGACAATCTTGTTCCTGAACAAACGCCCGTTTTCATAGTTGGCTGCCCAAAGTTTTGGAACAAAAATTTCATAGATAGGTCTGGGTAGATAGGCGTCGCCGCTGGAACCGGCAAACCGGAAACGGTGTTGCAGCGTATCGGAAGGAATTTTGTCGCCCTTTCCGATTTTGGTTAGAGCTTGGGTAGCCAAAATGGGGAGCGGCTCATCGATGATATCCGTTGAGGCTTGAAACCGTGCGGAGCGGATGACCCCATCGGGTTCGGGCCAGAAATTGGCCAGGCCGACATCGTGCATGGATCGGGATCTGGAACCCGCGATGCTCTCGGAGGGCCAGACCAGATTTTTTTTAATGGTTCCGGTTTCTTCAAGCTCGGAAATGTTGGCTGCCAGGACAGTTTTGCCGGGGTGCCGTTTGAGGGCCTGAGACAGATAATCGTCGCCGGTCCCCGGATCGTGAAAAAGCAGGTCCAAAATAATCACACGGGCGCCGGCATCGGAAAGCTGATCGATCAAGCGGCCCCACACCTCGCGGGACCAGGGCCACCGGGTTGTAATCAGTTGAAGGGAGGGTGAGGCTTTCATTTCCTCTTCGCTGAAATCCCCATCATAGTTGGTTTTGTCAATGCCCAGGAAGACCAGGTTTGGATTTTCCGGTGCCATCGGTCCAATGCGGACCCGCTGGTCATAGGCGTAATATTCGAGTTGTATGAGCGGCAAAAATTTTAGAGGCAAGTTGTGGTCGATCAGCCACTCGCTGGAGACCCACAGGAGCGACCAGAAGACTGCGGAGCCCAGGCAGATTGCCGGCAGAACATATTGGGTGCGCAGCTTCATGAGGCCGGAATCGTAGCGGAAAGAAGCGGCTGGAGACAAGATTTAGCGGAATTTACCGGAGACGCAGGAAAAATTTTAACGCAACTCCGACATCCGTCGCGAGCGGGAGCCGCAATGCGCCTGCGGCGCACGCGAAGGCGCAAGAACATATTTTTTAACACGAAGGAACGAAGGCTAAAACCTTAATTCATTCCCCGCCAATCCTGTTTTCCTTGGCGTTCGTGGCGTGCTTTGCGCGAAACATTGTTTCGCATTCATTTTTTGTGCTCTTTTGCGGGCAAACCTCTGCATTTTCTCTGCCTCTGCGGTCAATTTCCCTTGGGAAAATACTTCCGGGTTGTCATTGACTCGGTAAATAATTTTACCTAATAATCTGTATTAACTTGGGGCTATAATGGGTTTCTTTCTATTTAGAAGGCAGGGGCAGACCGGTCTGGTTTCCGGTTTTTTCATGCTTTTATGCTTCACTTCCGCGCTTGCCGCGGAAGGCATACCGCTTAATCGCGCCACTTTTACCGATGTGGTGAATGATGTGGCGGTTTTGAAGGCCTCCAGCAATGCCCGGATCCCGGTCAAAAAGGATGACCAGGTGTCGGCGCCCGACCTCGTACGCACCGGTGATAAATCGCGCGCGGAGCTGAAGGCGCCTGACAATACGCTTACGCGCATTGGCGCCAATACGGTTCTTTCCTTCAAGCAGGATGGCCGCGGGATCAACCTGGAACAGGGCAGTGTCTTGTTTCATTCCCCCACGGGCAAGGGCGGCGGCACGATCCAGACCGCGGCGGTGACGGCGGCCGTGACGGGCACGACCATTATTGTGGTATGCACGAAAAACGGCGGATTCAAGCTCCTGGTTTTGGAGGGCAAGGGGAAGGCGACCTCAGGAGGTCATTCCGTGACGGTTGGGGCTGGCCAGTTGGTTTTTGTCCTGCCGGGAGCAAAGGGGTTTTCACCCGTATTCAATTACCAACTGATGAACCAAACGCAAAAGTCCGGGCTGGTACACGGATTCAACGGCAAGCTGGCCTCGCAGGATAAAATTGACCATGCCATTGACCAGCAGAACGACCAAATCCTCAACGGGAAAATGGTCGTTACCGATTTGCTGGTGTCGGATGGGGATGCAAGCAACAGTGGCGTGCCGGTTGTGTCGCAGACCACTTTGGAAAACCAGATCGGCGATTCGGCATTTCTTGCGGCGCTGTTTGCGGCTTTCAGCAAGGATATCATGGTGTCCTCCAGCACGCCTTTCCCCCAGGACCAGATTTTCGGGATCAAATTTTTTGCCGGGGCCGAGGTATTTTTAGGTGTCCATGACTCAGGCGGTGGGAATGACAATGATCCCAGCAACCTAGCTCTTGTCGGCCGTAACATTACAGTGCAATCCCCGCTGAATCTGTCCCCGTATGCTGGAGTGGCGAATTTTGTTATCGCATCCAATGGAACGCTGATCCTTCCGGTGTCTCTCTCGATTATTCCGGGACCGAATAATCTAACATTCTTTGGCAAGACGGCCGTGAACGGTGGCTCGATGAACTATCCTGGTGGCATTGATCTGGAGGGCGGCCAGGTCAACATGCCGTCAGGATCCACACTTCAAGGCAATTCGCCAAATGGGAACCACGGCGTGGGAATTCGCTCCTACAGCGACCTGAATTTGAACAATGTGAATCTGATCAATTCGAACCCAACCGGTTTTGTCGAAGCCGAAACCGAAGGGAACCTGACAATGAACGGAGGTTCCATGGTTGGGGCCACCTCGAGCATGAGCGGAGGAATTCAAGCGCGCTCAGGACTGGATATGAACATTGTCGGCACCACGTTTTCCTCCAATTACACGGAATTTGATTCCGGTGGAAGCGCAACCCTGAGCAGTCCGACTTTTACGGGGCCTACGGGTTACACCACGCAATTTTACGCTGGTGGATCCCTGACCGTGACCAGCCCGAACTTTTCGGGGAGTGCGGGTTATATCCGCATGGACGCCACGAAAATCATCCTCAACAACGTAAATTTTCCGACCAGTGCGAACGTGGATCTTTTTACACAGACTGGCAATTGGAGTACGATCAGTGCGGTGCCGGGCGGAGTTTATTTAAACAATTGCACGTATGGCACTCTCATCACCGGCAGTGGAACCGCAGGGGTGGTGGCCACAGCGGGTGGCAATCAGCTTCAAAGCTTGCATCACTAGAAAAACCAAGGGCATGAAACATTCTTTTTTGGGATTGGTTTTCTTCTGTGCAGCGGCAGGCCTGCTCCAGGCGCAGAACCAGTCTGCCATTCAGCAGTATCAAAACACCCAACAGCAGCAGGAGCAGTTTAACAAAATCGACGCCACGCAGAAGGGCGAAAAGGATAAGGAAGCCGCCCCCGAGTTGTATCCCGGCGAAAACAAGGATGTGGGCCCGCAACTGCTGGTTCGGGCCGTGCCCCGGCGCCAATGGATTGAGGCCACGGCGGATTCCCAGTATTACTACACCTCCAACGTGTTTTTGGCCAAAGAGACTGCGCCGGGTTCCCGTAGTGACACCGGCGTGATGGTCAGTACGGCCCAGGTGGCGCTTGCGCCCGATCCCTTTGATCTCTGGGGCGGGAAGGTTTCACCGCGGATCGGCTTCCGTTACCAATGGTATAACTACGGAATGGACAGGAACGACAACCAGGATTTGCCCAACGGATTGAATTCCCTGGATTTTGACGCCCAGACCGCTTTTGCCGACGTGCGCTACCAGTTTTTGAAGGATTGGATTTTCACCATGGGCGCTGATTTTACGCGTCTGGTCAGCCATGAACCGCCCTTGAAGGATTACCATGAGTTCTACAAGGAAGCGGTGCCGCATTTCGGATTGGAACGTTTGTTTACGGTGAGCGACAACTCGGCGGTGTCGCTGGCTTATACCAATTACATTCATATCACCGATTCCACCCCCGCCGCTCCCTCCTCCTACAGCAACAACCGGATGGAGAATGCCGTCACCCTGTCCTACACGCAGCAGGTGATTGAACACTTGATTCTCCAGCCTTATTTCCGTTTTCAATACGATAATTATATCAGCAGCAGCGGCCCCGGCAGCAATGGTTCCCGCATGGATCTGGGTTATAGCACGGGATTGACTGCGGCCTATTATTTCAACAACTGGGCCTCCATTCGCAGCTTTTTCACATACGACACCCGCGCCACCCATGGGCTTACCAACAGCTCGATCTACGACTATGAGGTCTATAACGGCGGCGTCGGAGCTGATATGACGTTCCGATTCTAAAAGGTAAGATTGTAGGAAGTAAGAGGTAAGAAGTCGGGGGAAAATGGGATCTGCAGGCATTTGCGCTATCTGCGGTTCAATTCAAGTTCTAAGCGTTTTTTGCACAGTTTGTGTTTTCACGCTTGCGATTTATATCGCGAGTTCGCGGCAAAAATCCGTGTTTATCCGTGTCCATCCGTGGTTCAAATGTTTTGGTTTTAAGAGTTGGAGTTAGAGTGTGAGTTCGAGTTTCGTACTTAAACCTTCGTGCCTTCGTGTGAGATACTCCGTTTTCTCATCGCCGCGAAATGTGTTTTCAGTGTTGTGCCCTGACACGCGCTGTTCTAGCTTTTCGTGATGCTGCGGTCCCTGCGGATCAAAAACCTGGCCCTGATTGACGACCTGACCTGGGAGCTGGAATCCGGATTGAACATCCTTTCCGGCGAAACCGGCGCCGGTAAATCCATCCTCATCGACGCCTTCAATCTGCTCCTTGGCGAGCGTGCGGACAAAAGTCTCGTCCGTGACGGCGCCGAGGAATGCATGGTCGAGGGCCGGATCGAAAATGCGGGCCACCTCGATCCCATCCTGGAAGATAGCGGATTGGAACTTGGTCAGGATGGTGAGCTTTACCTGAAGCGCACGTTCAGCGCGTCGAAGCCGGGGCGGCAGTTCATCAACGGCAGCCCGGCGCCGCTTCAGGTCTTGAAAAAAATCGGCGATGTCCTGGCTGATATGCACGGCCCGCACGACCATCAATCCCTCCTCTCCAACGACAGCCAGCTCGAAGCGCTGGATGCGTACGGCGGGTTGAGTAATGTGCGGACCGAGTATTCCAAGCGTTACCGTGAATATCAAAAACTGCGCGCCGAATTGCAGGAGCTGAACAACACCCCGGCAGGTGACTTGCAGCAACAACTGGATTTTCTCGACCAGCAAATCAGCGAAATTCGCGATGCCAAACTCAGCGCATCGGAGGAGGAGGAACTCGAGCGGGATTATCGTGTGGGCAGCAACAGCCGAAGGATTTTGGAACTGGCCGGTTCGGCGCAGGGAATTTTAAATGAAGGTGAAAGCAATGTGGTTTCGCTGCTCGCGCAGGTGCAGAAATATCTGGTCGAGTGGGAAAACTTGGACCCCAAAGTGGCGGCCCTGGCCGAGTTGAACGCGGGAGTCTCGGCGCAGCTTCAGGATCTGGCGCGGGAGTTGCAGGAACTCGCCGAAGCGACGGAACTGGATGCCGAACGCCTGCGTCAAATCGAGGAGCGGTTGAATCTGGTTCAAAGTTTGAAGCGCAAGTATGGGCCGAATGTGCCTGCCATTTTGGAGAAGCTGGAGGCGCTGGAGCAGAAGCGGGAATCCCTGTCGAATCGCGAGGAGTATGCGCGCAAGTTGAAAGAGCGGATTGCGGCGGAGGACAAGGCGTTGTTGAAAATGGCCGGAGAATTGAGCAAGCAGCGCAATGAAGCGGCCCCCAAGCTTGCGCGGGAAATTTCAAAGCAACTCAAGGAACTCGGTTTCAAACAAGCGGGGCTCAGCATTGTGCTGCAAGCTTTGGAGGTATTGGGGAAGGACGGCCTCGACCGGGTTGAATTTTCCTTTGCGCCCAACCCGGGCGAATCCGCCAAACCGCTGAAAGCCATCGCGTCCAGCGGCGAAATGGCGCGTGTCATGCTGGCGATCAAGAGCGTGTTGGCCGAGCGGGACTCGATTCCGATTCTGATTTTCGATGAAGTGGATGCAAATGTCGGCGGCGAAACGGCCCTGGCGGTTGGGAAACGGTTGCGCGAGCTGTCGAAAGCCCATCAAGTGCTTTGCATCACGCATTTGCCGCAGGTGGCGGCGGCCGGGCACAGCCATTTCCGGGTGCAGAAGGACATTGTCAAGGGGCGGACCATTACGCTGCTGGAAACGTTGAATGGAAAACAACGGATCGAGGAGCTGGCCCGGATGCTGGGGGACAAAGGCGCCACGGCGCAAAGCCTGGCGGAGTCGCTGCTGAAACAGTTTCAGGCATAGCCACGATCCAGAATTCACCGTAGAGAAGCCGAGAACGCAGAGTGGGAATTCTCGCGCAAAGACGCCAAGTTTTAACGGCACAAAATTCCAACTCACACTCCAACTTTAACTCTTAAAACCAATACATTTTAAATCACTCCGACATACGTTAGTGGGCCCCTTCAGGACTTGAGGTTTTACACTATTCGTATTCCTGGGGTGTCTACTCGCGACGGATGTCGGAGTTGCCCCAGGCTGGTATAGGTCGCACCTTCGGCGCTTCTCCGCGAGTGAAGGTGGTTTGTCACCGCATTCCACATCCGTGTGTGCCTGTTCGCGACGCATGCCGGAGACCGGTTTCTGAATTCTTAATTCTGACTTCTGAATTCAGAATTTTACCCGGTGTCACGCCTCATGATGTTTTGAAAAAAGAAAGCGCCGGGCCATCAGGCGGCAGTTCAGCCGGACGACGAGTGCTGAATCCCGGACATAACGGAAATGCGAGGGGCTTTTGGTATGATAGAGCACTTCAATCGGGACGTGAATGACGGGAATGCCCTTCCAGCAGAGCTTGATCAGCGCCTCGGATTCGAAATCGTATTTCATCGCCCCCAGCGAAAGAATGGAAACGGCATGGAGTGGATAGGCCCGGAAGCCGCTTTGGGAATCCTGGATCCAGCGTCCAGTTATCACCCAGGTCCAGAAATTGGAGTTGAAACGGAGCAGCCGGCTTTTGAACTGCGGCCCGGCGCCCCTGAGATTCCGGTTCCCGATGACCAATGCGTCCGGTGATGCCTGGAGGGCCTCGATGAATTTGGATAAATCCTCGGGGCGATGCTGCCCGTCGCTGTCGAGGCTGATCGCATGGGTGTACCCGAGTTTGACGGCCAGTTTCAGGCCGGCTCGGAGGGCGGCGCCTTTTCCGTAATTGGCCGTGTGGCGCAACTGGGTGATCGCCGGAAAGCGGTCCAGAATGCCCTGGGTTCCATCCGTGGAGCCGTCATTGACCACGATGATGTCTGAAGTTTGCTTCAGGACGCCGCGCAGGACGCCGTCCAGTGTCGGGGCATTGTTGTAGGTCGGTGCCAGGACGCAATACCTGGCCTTTTGAGGAGTCATGGGAAGCTTGGAGCAGAAATCATACCGGAATACCCAACAGGGTCAGGTTTCCATGACATCGCCCAGTTCGATCCCGAGATTTTTTGCGAGGCGCATGGCGTCCGCCGGCAGATTTTTCTTTCTTCCCAGGATCTCGTCGAAGTCGCGCAGGTTCATCTTGCCATTGACCAGCGAGACCATGGAGCCGGTTTCCCCGTGCATGAGCGCCAGCACGCCAAATTCACCCATGCGGGTGCCGAGCAGGCGGTCGAAGTGTGTGGGCGCTCCGCCGCGCTGCACATGGCCGAGGACCGTGAGCCGTATTTCCTGGTTCAGTTTTTTTTCGCCCTCGGTCTTGAGTTTGTTCAGCAGTTCCTGGCCCGAGCAGGCGCCTTCCGCCACGACGATCGTGCTGTTGTTGTGGCGGCGCTCCCTGCGGCGTGTCAGGGCTTCGACAACGGAGTTCATGTTGTAACGATACTCCGGAATGATCGCCACTTGGGAGCCTGTGGAGATGGTGCTCATGAGCGCAAGATAACCCGAGCCGCGTCCCATGACTTCGATGATAAAACAGCGGCGATGCGAGGCGGCTGTGGCCTTGATCATGTCGATCATCGTGATGATGGTGTTCAGAGCGGTATCGACGCCCAGCGAAATATCCGTGCCGTGCAAATCGTTGTCGATGGTGCCGGGGATGCCGAGGACGGGGTAGCCGAGTTTGTGGATGATGTGGGCGCCGCTGAGCGATCCGTCCCCGCCGCAGACAATGAGTCCGTCGATCTTGTTTTCGCGCAGAATCTGGATGGCTTCCTGGGGTCCGTTATGTTCCATCATGCGCTGGCAGCGGCTGGTGGCCAGAAACGTGCCAGCATCCCGGATTTTGCCGCTGACTTCGAGGACGCCCAGAGGAACAAATTCATGGTCAAAGATGCCCTGATACCCGTTTTCGATGCCGACGACTTCCATGCCGTTGTTCAGGCCGGTCCGGGTCACCGACCGGATCACGGGGTTCATTCCGGGCGAGTCGCCGCCCGAAGTCAAAATGGCAAGACGTTTGATCATGGCACACGTTAATATAAAGAGTTGCATGTGTTTGCAACCTGTTTTGTTCAGGGAAATGCCTTGTCTCACACGAAGCCACGAAGGGGAAGAAAAGGGGTTTCCGGATTCTAAAACTTTTTAAGTGTCCAAACTCAACTTGCTTCCAAGCGAGTTCACAGTTAATAGGCAGGTGTTCTGGGTGATCTTCAAAAGTGAAAGACCGGTTTCGGTGAGTTTAAAATATATAATCCTGCTCTCATTTTTTGCAATTGTAGGACTGCTTTTCATTGCATTGGGGATTCATGACATCTTGTTGGGTCGGAATTCAACCCAATCGCCTTTTGTTGATGGCGTTATAACAGATTCTCGCATTGTTCGGGAGCCTACTGGTCGGAATAGGATCATCTTATGTTCCGATCATTGTGTATTTATATCAGGTTGATTCCATTCAATACAAAGGCTCTAAGATCGATTTTTGGGCAGGATATTCTTCACAGTCAGATTGGCTGCCAGGAATAATAACCAAAAAATATCCCGCTCATTCAAAAGTCAAAGTTTTCCATGATCCAAAAAATCCGAAAACTTCTGTTTTGGAGCCAGGACTTAAAAGTGTTAGTTTTACCCGGATATGGATAGGCGTGTCTCTGATGGTTTTTGGATTTTTATGGTTTTATCTGTTGCCTCCCATCATGCATAAGGTGCTCCAGCGATTGGGAATTTCACGTTATTGAGAAGGCAACAGCCATCTGCAATATATTTCCTCTAACCTTGATCCCTGGATTGCCGCGTCGCTCCGCTCCTCGCAATGACGAAAAATCTCCCGCCTTCCTCCAGCAAGCAGTGGGACTATGACAGACAGATAAGTTTTAGCCCCTTTTGCGCATTTTGTGTTCTTTCGCGGCAAAAATCCGTGTTTATCCGTGTCCATCTGTGGTTCAAATATTTCCTCTGCGTTCCTTCGCGCACTTCCTGTAAAAAATGCGCCCTGTGATGCTGCGGTACTTGATTTTACTGTTTGCGGGAAACCCGCGCCAAAACCGGGCGCAGGTATCTTGCCGTGTGGCTGGAGGGATGCCGGGCCACTTCCTCGGGCGTGCCCTGCGCGATGATGCGCCCTCCCGCATCGCCGCTTTCCGGCCCGAGATCGATCAGATAATCCGCCTCGGCCAGAACATCGAGATGATGTTCGATGACAACGACGGTATTTCCCGAATCCACAAGTTTGTGGATGACTTCGAGCAGGCGTTGGACGTCGGCGAGATGCAGGCCCACAGTGGGTTCTTCCAGCAGATAAAGCGTTTTGCCTGCCAGCAAATCGCGGGTTCGCAGCCTTTGGCGCTGTTCCTGCATCCGGACACCGGCCAGCTCCGAGACCAGCTTGATGCGCTGGGCTTCGCCGCCCGAGAGGGTTGGACTGGTCTGGCCGAGCGTGAGGTAGCCGAGGCCGGTTTCCTGCAGCAGCCGGAGCGGCACCTGGAGGGAGGGCTGGCCTTCGAAAAAGTCAGCCGCTTCATCGACGCTAAGTTGAAGAATCTGGTAAATATTTTTGTCACGGTAGGTCACTTCCAAAACGGAATCCGTCCAGCGTTTGCCGTTGCATTTGTCGCAGGGCACGAAGGTGGAGGGCAGGAAATTCATATCGACCTTGATGGATCCCTGGCCGAGGCAGGCGGGGCAGCGCCCGCTTCCCGAGTTGTAGGAAAAATGGCCGGCGGTGAATCCGCGCGCCCGTGCGAGCTGTGTCTGGGCCAAAAGTTTCCGGAAATGATCCATCAAGCCGATATAAGTGCAAACGGTGGAACGTGATGTTTTCCCGATGGGCGACTGATCCACTTCCACAATTTTTCCAAAAACATCCGCGCCCGTGAGGGACGCGCAGGGCAGGGCGGTTTTGTTTTTTCGGGAAGCCGTGGGCAAGGCCTGGCTGACTGCGGGGATGATGACCCGGTGCATGAGGGAACTTTTTCCGGAACCGCTGACGCCGGAAATGCAGGTGAAGCGACCGATGGGGATTTTGACATCGATATTTTTTAAATTATTGGCGTGCGCGCCTTTCATTTGGAGCCATGGATTCTTCGAGCCGATGGGGCGGCGCGACCCGCGGGACGGGTGGAGGATCGGATTGCCCAATAGCAATCCGGTGGCGGACTTCGTGTGGCGCGAAATTTCCTTCCAGGAACCGCAGGCGACGACCTCTCCGCCATGAACGCCGGCGCCGGGACCGAGATCGATGATGTAATCCGAGTGGCGCATGGTGTCCTCGTCGTGTTCGACGATGACCAGGGAATTGCCGCGCTGCTGGAGTTCGCGCAGGGTGCGGATGAGTTCGTCGTTGTCGCGGGGGTGCAATCCGATGGTGGGTTCATCGAGCACATAGAGCACGCCCTGAAGGTTTGACCCGAGTTGGGCTGCAAGCCGGATGCGCTGGGATTCGCCCCCCGAGAGCGTGGGAGCCGCACGGTCGAGGTTGAGGTAATCGAGCCCGACATGACGCAGGAATTTGACGCGCTGCTCAATTTCAGGCCGGATATCGCGGGCGATGATGGCCTCGCGGCCTTTCCATTTCAGGCGTGAAAAGAATCCGGCAAAATCGCGCACGGTCATGGCGTTGATGTCCGTGATGGGCTTTCCCGAAAAGCGCACCGCACGCGCGACCGGGTTCAGGCGCGCGCCGTGGCAGGTCGGGCAGGGGGCGGTTTCTTCGGGTTCGAGATTTTCGCGCGCCAGGTCGAGTTGCTGTTCCCGTTCCACTTCTGAAAGGTCGGGGTCCAGAGTGATTTTCGCGACAGTGCCGTAGCCCTGGCATTCCGGGCACCAGCCGTGCGGGCTGTTGTAGGAAAAGAGCCGCGGATCGAGAGGATCGAATGAGCGCCCGGTACCGGGGCAATACAGCGCTGTGCTCAGCACCTGTTCGCGCTTGTGGTTGTCGAGCAGGTAAATGGTGCCCTGCCCGTAGGCCAGGGCCTGGTTGACCAAAACGGGAAGGTTGGAGGTTTTACGGTCCAGGTTGCCGAGAATGAGGTCGATTGTGTGCTCGCGGTAACGGTCAAGGGCTTTGAATTTGGCCGGCTCGATCCATTTGCCATCGACGCGCAAAACGGGATATCCCTTGCGCTGGGCCCAGTTGGCCAGTTCCGTGTACAGCCCTTTGCGCCCGCGGATCATGGGCGCGATGAGGGTCAGTTCGGATTGCGAGGCCTGTTTTTGCGCCTCCTGCACAATATCCGCCGCCGACTGGCGGATGCAGGGTTCACCGCTCTCCGGGTCGTGCTGTACGCCCAATTTGGCATAGAGGAGCCGCAGGAAATGATAGAGTTCCGTAACGGTGGCGACGGTGCTTTTGCCGCCGCCGCGGGTCGTGCGCTGTTCAATGGCGACGGACGGCGGAATGCCGCTGATGGAATCCACGCGGGGTTTTTCGAGCTGCTCGATGAACTGCCGCGCGTAGGTGTTCAGGCAGTCGAGATAGCGCCGCTGCCCCTCGGCGAAGAGAAGGTCGAAGGCCAGGGTGCTTTTTCCCGAGCCTGACAAACCGGTAATAATTACCATTTTATCCCGAGGAATGTCCAATGAGATGTTCTTCAGGTTGTGATGCCGGGCGCCCCGGACTTGAATGCAGGTCGATTGGCGCGCGGAAACGGCAGGAGCGGACTTGCGACTTTTGAGCGGTTTCAAAATTTGTTTTTTGGATTTCGAGCGGCTCAACAGCGGCGCCAGGTATTGGGCTGTCCGGCTTTGCGGATGGGCGGCGATTTCCTCCGGTGTGCCGCAGGCGACGAGCCGTCCGCCGAGTTCGCCGGCCTCGGGACCGAGGTCGAGGATGTAGTCCGCGCATTTGACGACTTCCATGTTATGCTCGATCACAAGCAGCGTTTGGCCGGAATCGACCAGCGCCTGCAGCACCTCGAGCAGGACGCGGATGTCGTCGAAATGCAGGCCTGTTGTCGGCTCATCCAGAATGAGCAGTTTGCTGCCAGACCCCGTTTTAGCTGATTCATTGCGATTTGACAGGCTTTTGGCGAGGTGGCTGATGAGTTTCAGGCGCTGGGCTTCGCCGCCGGAGAGCTGGTTGATCGGCTGGCCGAGCCTCAGATAGCCGAGCCCGACCCGGTCCAGCAGGCCAAGGGCTTCCGCAACGGTTTTGCGCTGGGAAAGCTCGCGGGGTGTGGCATCGGGCGCTGGAGTGGAAAAAAGGGCGAGTCCCTGGCTGACGGTCAGGTCGAGCAGTTCCGAAATGGAAGTCCCGCGGTACTGGACTTTCAGGACATGGGGTTGGAAGCGTTTTCCTTCGCAGACCGGACATTGGACAAAAATGTCCGAAAGGAACTGCATCTGGATTTGTTCATGGCCCGTGCCATTGCAGCGCTGGCAACGGCCGGTGCCGGCGTTGAAAGAAAATCCCGAGGCGTTCAGGCCGGCCTGTTGGGCGGATTCGGTCATCGCAAACAATTCGCGCACGGAATCATAAACGCCGAGGTAGAGCAGAGGCGTGGAGCGGGGTGTCTTGGTGAGCGGGCTTTGATCCACGATGACGACATCCGAAACGGCGCTGCCATTGACCAGTTTTTTCAGCTCTCCCGGCTCGCTGGCCGGACGGTTGAGCTGGAGCGAAAGATGTTTGAAAATGATTTCATCCACCAGCGTGCTTTTGCCCGATCCGCTGACGCCGGTGATGGCGGTGAAGCGGCAGGTGGGGAAGCGGAAGGACAAGTCCCGCAGGTTATGCTTGGAAGCGCCTTCGAAGCTGATCCAGGTCGCCTGCTCCAGGCTGCGGCGGCGTTCCGGAACGGGGATTGATTTTGCGCCGGAAAGATAACTGCCTGTCAGGCTTTTCGGGTGGCGGACGAGTTCGGACGGCGCTCCCTCAAAAACGAGCCCGCCTCCGGTTTCACCGCGGCCGGGTCCCAGCTCAAGGATGTGGTCGGCGGCCTGAATGACGGAGGAGTCGTGTTCGACAACCATCACGGTGTTCCCCTGGTCGCGCAATTGCCGGAGGATGCGGATCAGGCGCTCGGTATCGCGCGGGTGGAGGCCGATGCTGGGCTCGTCCAGTACAAACAGCGTGCCGACCAGGGAAGTGCCGAGGCAGGTCGTGAGATTGACTCGTTGGATTTCGCCGCCTGACAAGGTGCGGCTGGCGCGATTGAGGGTCAGATAACCGAGCCCGACCTCGTCGAGATAGCGGATTCGGAACAGAATTTGTTCCAGAAGGATGAGCGTGGACTCGTCCTTGGAAGTGATTTTTTCAAACCATGCAACAAGATCATGAACCGGGGAGCCGTTCACTTCCGCAAGTGATTTGCCATTCAGCCGCCAGAGTCCGGTCTCGGGTTGGAAGCGTCCCCCGTCGCAGGCCGTGCAGGTTTTATAGGCGCGGTAGCGCGCGAGCAGCACGCGGATGTGCATTTTGTACGTCCGGGTTTCGAGCCATTCAAAAAAACCCTTGACCCCGTACCATTTCCCGGATTCCCACACTTGTTCTGCGGTTTTGCCCCGGGTGGGTTCACCCTGGATGACGAACTGCTGCTGCTCCGGCTTGAGGGAGGCGAAGGGTTGGTGGAGGGGGATGCCTTTTTTTCGGCAGGCCTTTACGAGGTCCTCCTGGCATTCGGCATTGGCCTCGGTCTGGAAGGGTTTGACCACGCCGTCCCGGATGCTGAGGTTGCGGTCGGGCAGGGCCAGGTTGTAATCGATTTCAACACTGCGTCCGAAGCCCCGGCACGCGGGACAGGCGCCTACCGGATTGTTGTAGCTGAAAAGCGAGGGCGAGGGCGGCGTGTATTCGATGCCGCTGTCCGGATCCACCCAGCGCGTGGCGAAACGCAGGCGGTTGCCGCTCTCCGCGCTGGTCCCATCGAAAACGACCGTGATCAGGCCTTTTCCAAATTCAAACGCGGTTTGCAAAGCCTCGGTCAGGCGTGATTTAGCCGCCGTTTCCAGCGTGATGCGGTCGGCAATCACCGAGACAATGATGTCTGGTTTTGATTTTTTCCCAGGAGATTTTTTTGCCGGCGCCGCATCCAGAACGCTGAGGTTCGGACTTTCCGCAGAATCCAGCCGGTGGATTTTTCCGTTGCAGTAGATCCGCAGGAATCCACGGGCCTGGATGAATTTCCGGATGGAGTCCCAGGCGGTGCCATGTGGGAAGGGGATCTCAAACAGGATCAGGGCGGCTTTTCCGGCGTTGTTTTTCAGAAGTTCATTTGTCACGTGTTGGGGAGTCCACGGTTGAATCCGTCGTCCGCTGAGCGGGCTGTAAAGCTCGGCCATTTCAGCAAAGAGCAGTTTGAGATAATCGGCCGCCTCGGTCATGGTTCCGACCGTACTGCGCGAGCTGCGGACCGAATTGACCTGGCTCAGGG
This sequence comes from Candidatus Methylacidiphilales bacterium, assembly GCA_028713655.1. Taxonomy (NCBI): domain Bacteria; kingdom Pseudomonadati; phylum Verrucomicrobiota; class Methylacidiphilae; order Methylacidiphilales; species Methylacidiphilales bacterium. Next base: position 25,437 of record JAQTNW010000034.1, read on the forward strand.
CGATGGCGGGTGGGACGCCCTCGATCCGGTCGGCTTGCGGCCTGTCCATGCGTTCAAGAAATTGCCGGGTATAGGGGGAAAAGGTCTCGGTGTAACGGCGCTGGCCCTCGGCATAGAGCGTGTCGAAGGCGAGCGACGATTTGCCGGAGCCGCTCAGTCCCGTGACCACAATGAGCCGGTTGAGTGGGATCTCAAGATTGAGATTTTTCAGGTTGTTTTGGCGCGCGCCGAATATCTGGATTGAGCTGTGGGAGGGCATTGCAGGGGGTAAACCTAGATGCATCGGAGGTGGATGCAAGCCCCGGAGCGCTGTCTCAGGACATTAACCACGAACACAATTTTACAGGAAGATCGCTGAGAACGGAAAGATAAAGCTGAGAGCCTCCCAGAACCTGGGATTAAAGCAGCTCTTTGCCAAAGTGTTCGCCGACTTGTTTATGCAATTCCTTGATGGTTTCCGCATGTTCCTTCCGGCAGACCAGCGTGGCTTCCGGAGTGTGGATGATAATCAGGTCGTCGCATCCGATGGTGGCGATGAGATGCTGGGGATCGCTGGAAGCGGCAAGGGTTCCCCGCGTATCGAGCAGGAGGGTGCGTGCGGAGACGGCGTTACCCAGCACATCCCGTTCGCAGGTTTCCGCAAACGCAGGCCATGAGCCGACATCGAGCCATTTCAGAGGCATGGGCACTGCGGCGACGCGCAGGAGCGGGTCGCGCGAGGCGGGTTCCATGACGGCAAAATCCACGCTGATTTTTTTCAGGGTGGGGAAGATTTCGGCCAGGACGGCTTCCCGTTTCGGAGTCGGCCAGGCAGCCGCGATTTTTGAAATGCCCTGAAAGTTGGAAGGTTCATAGCGCTTGATGCAATCCAAGAGGGTGGAAGCGCGCCAGACAAACATGCCGCTGTTCCAGAGGTAGTGTTGCGGGCCTTCCTGGAGGTAACGGGTGGCGGTTGCGGCGTCCGGCTTTTCCTTGAACTGTTCGACTTTTCGGGCGGATTCGTCAAGAGTTTCGCCCAATTGCAGGTACCCGTAGCCGGTGGCGGCGTGGGTCGGTTCTATTCCGAAAGTAACCAGGGTGTTAGGCTCTTGTTCAGCCAGGCGGAATCCATGCTCGACGATTTTTTGGAACCGGTCCACAGGCTCGATGATGTGGTCGGCGGTAAATACGGCAATGACGGCGTCCGGATCGCTTTCGGCGATGACAGCAGCGCTGTAGCCGACGGCGTTCAAGGTGTCGCGCCCGACGGGTTCGCCGAGGAATTGCGCTTTTTGGAATTTTTTCAACGACGACGCGATGAGGCCTGCATGTTGTTGCCCGGCGCAAATATAACGGTTCTGTTCCGGTACAAGGCCGTCGAGGCGGTCAAAGGCGAGCTGGAGCAGGCTTTTGCCGTTGATGAAGGGAATGAGCTGTTTGGGCAGGACGGAGCGGCTCATCGGCCAGAGCCGGGTGCCGGAGCCGCCCGCGATGATGACGGCGTATCTCATGACGAGGTCATTTATTCAGGGTTCCAATACAGACCGGGCAGCGGACTGTGGTTTCCTGGTTACAAGCGGTTTTTTCCTTCATTTTTAGTGCCCCCAGTGTGTTTGTGTAACGAAACCATGTCAAACATCTCTTGATCAAGTGTTGGAAGCTGGTTTTCATCTTGTGATTGTAATCCAACATAGCCTTAGCTGGGTAAAAATTACAATAGCTCTTCTTTTACGGAAAAAAATGTTAATTCGTCTTTTATTTGTAACACGATAGAGCTATCCTTGTTAATTCATGCAAAAGATTGGATGCGCAGTTAAAGCGAGTTTCGAGAGCAGGGCAGTTAAGAGGATGCGGGAATGAAAAATAGTATTTTCGCATTTTGTGTTTGGGTCATTCTTTCCGGGACGCCGCAGGCCCAGGAGGCCGCACCTCCGCCGGCACAATCTGATGCCGTTTCAGCCACAAAGGAGCAATTGGTTTTTCTCCGGATGCCAAACGGCCAGACGCGCGAGATCCGCGCAGTGTCGGTGGAAACGAAAGGAGTGTTCCTGACGGTTGTTGGCGAGGACGGGAAGACGGAGCTTTTCCAGGCGAACTTTTTAGTTTGCAAGGCGCCGGCGTACACGGAGTCGGTGTCCCAACTCAAGGATGAGGAAATCCAGGCCGTGCTTGCGAGCTACGACAAGATGATTTTATCCAAACCGGCCCTCAAGAGGGAACTTGCGCAGGAGCGGAGCAAGTTTCAAGCCGTGGTCCAAAAGCGCAAGGAGGATGCGGCGGCCGGTTTGGAAAAGGTGAAAAAAGCCGTGGAGGATTTTACAGCCGAGGCCTTCAAGCCCGAACTGGATTACAAAGCGGACGTGTTGCAGGCCCGGATTGAAGCGGGCGCGAAACTGAAAGGCCGGTATCCGTCTGAGGCGGGTGCCATAGATGCGTATCTGCAACCCTGGATTGAACGCAGGCAGGTGTTGTCCGAGGGAAGGATGCGGTTTGAAGGAGGATGGAAAACGCAGGATGAAATCAAGGCGATTACCACCGCCCGGAAGCAGGAGCAGATTCGGTCGTTTTTGGACACGGACCCCAAGATCATGATGCAAGCCGCGGCGATTCCCCAGAGTTCGGTCATTATGCTTGCTGGCTTTTTGGCGCTGGGCCTTGTTTCCGCCCTTTACCTGCTGTTTCATATTGTGCTGGCGCAACGAGACGGGCTTGGAATGTCCGGATTTCTGGCGTTGTTCATGGGAATCGGGCTTCTGATCGTTTACGGCTATTACGGTTATCGGATTTATCAAGGACCGGACTCCATTGCGGAATTTGCGGGACTGCAGGCGTTGAAAACGGATGGGCAGACGAGCATGGATGTGGCAAATCGGATTTTGTTTCTCGCAGCCGATGGGAATACCAAGTATTTGAACCGTGATGACCTGCAGGTGACGCTCAACGCCGGGGAATTGAATGCCTGGCTGAAAGCGCGGGTTCGTCTCGAGCAGGCCGAGACGCCGGAGAAATACGGGATCCGGAGGACCGGGATGGGGGTTTCCATTTTGCAGGATCGGATTGAATTTTTGGACGAAGTCGAGTTTCTGGGCTATCCGAAGCTTTTCCGCTATGTCCTTCATTTCAGCTCCGGCAACAATTCCATTGCATTTTACCAATGCGATTTGACAATTGGGAGTGCGCGGCTTCCACAGCAGCTTTCAAACTATTTCTGGCGCATGTACCAGCAGCAGCTTTGGCAAGCCTTGAAAAAGAGCGGCGTGCCGCGGATTTACCAGATTGAAAAAATTGAAAAAGGCAAACTGGTTCTGGCCCATATATGAGCGGTTCAGACCGCCGCTTGACGTTCTGCCCTGAATCGATACGGTGAAATCCTGCCATGTTCGGATTGGGAGACATTTTGTTGAGGCGCATTCTGGACATCACGCTTTGTGCTGTCGGGCTGCGCATTATCATGGGCTGGCTGCTGGCCTACCCGCGTTTGTTGCGCCTGATTTTCACCGTCTTGCTGATTCTTCTGTTCGCCGCGGCCATTTATGCCCTTAACCTGCCCTTTGCCATGCTGCTGACGTTTATCGTGGCGCTGCCGGTTTCCGTGCTTGTGTTTTTGTCTTTTCTTCCCGAATTGAGCCGTATTTACCAGGCGGCCAGCCGCGGAAACCTTTTCCGCCCGAAGGTGTTTCAATCCGAGGAAACCCTGGCCGAATTGTCGCTGGCCTTGGTCGATCTCGTGAAGCAGCGTACAGGCGCGCTGTTTGTTTTTTGCAATCGCCTGGATGCTGAAAGCCTGATCAGCGGCGGCGAGGAGGTTTCGAGCACGGTCAACCGTTCCCTGATTCTTTCCATATTCAATCCGCATTGCCCGCGGCACGACGGCGCGGCGGTGATCCGCTCGAATCGCATCACGCGCGTGGGCGGTGTGTTGCCGCTGGCCACTGCGGAAGGGGTGGACGCCGAATTGGGTACGCGCCATCTCGCGGCAATCGGACTCACACAGCGCAGTGACGCGCATGTGATTGTCGTTTCGGAAGAGCGCGGAATCATTTCGCATGTGCATGACGGGGTGCTGAAGCTGGTGACCGGTGAAACGCCGGAAGAACTGGAGCGTGAGTTGCTGCTGCTGCTGGGCGTCAAATCCCAGGATCGCACGCGCAAACGGCATCGCCTGATGTCGATCGGGCTCTGGATTCTGGCGTTGGCGATAGCGGCTTTGGGATCGGTTGAGACGGATATTTACAAAAAGAAGTATTTTGAGACGCCTTCCGTGGCCACCACCGCAGACGCCAAGATTGAATTCAGCAACATCCCGCCCAGCCTGTTTATCTCCGAGCAGAGTGAGACGGCGCTCAAATTATTCATGCGGGTGCCGCCGACCTTGAACATTGTCGGAAAGGATTTTACCATCTTACTGGACATGAAAAACGCCAAGGCGGGCAAGAACCGGATCAATCTGACTTCGGACATGATCCGGACGTTGCCGAAGGAGGCGCAGGTGGATCGTTTTGACCCTGCGGTGCTCGCTTATACGCTTTCGGAATTACGGACCATGATGCTCGATGTGCAGATGCCGGAAGTGACGGGGCTCAAGCGTGGGTTGAGAGTCCATGAGAAAAAGCTGGATACCGTCCGGGTCAAGGTGCTGGTGCGGGATCCGCTGTGGAAACCGGCGGACAAGACCAAGGCATTGCCGGTGGACCTTTCATCCATCACGGCTCCCGGGACTTATACAATGAGCGTAACCCTGAATGTGCCGCAATCCGTCCAGATTGTGAATGGAGGCAATCCGGGCGGCATCCACCTCTTATTGAATATTGTCGCCAGATGAGGATGCCGCTGCATGGCAGTACGACGTTGTTCAACCCGGCTGTCATGTTGCGGATTATTTGCTTATTGGCAGACTTCAGCCGCACAGATGCCGGAGCTGGGGGCGATGTTTTTTATCGTTCGGCGGATACGGGCTTGCATCCCGTCGGCACACGCGGGGAGATGTCCTGGGCGTTCGCATAACCATGAAAGCGGGAACTGATATCAACCACGATGTTCCGCCGATTTCCCAATCGGAGGACGTCAAGCATTCGATTTTACGCAATCTCAAATACAGCCTGGCGCGCGATCCCGGGACCGCCACGTTGCGCGACTGGTGGTATTCCCTCTCCAAGGCGGCGCAGGAACGCATCATCGAGCGGATGATTGCCACACAGGGCGCTCACGCTAAGGAAAAGCCCCGCCGCCTCTACTATTTGTCGCTGGAATATCTCATGGGCCGCCTTTTGGGCAACAACCTGCTCAATATCGGCATCTTTGAACAGTCCGAGCATGCCTTGAACGAGCTTGGCCTGGAACTTGAGGAGATACGGGACCAGGAATATGACATGGCCCTCGGCAACGGCGGTTTGGGCCGCCTCGCCGCCTGTTTTCTCGACTCGCTGGCGACATTGGATTTCCCGGCCATCGGCTACGGCATCCATTATGAATTCGGGCTGTTCAAGCAGGAGTTTGTGAACGGCTACCAGGTGGAGCGTCCGGACGAATGGTTGCGATACGGGGATGCATGGGAACTGGTACGCCCCGAGTACACGCAGAAAATCCAAATCGGCGGGCGTGTGGAGAATGTGTTTGACGACCTGGGCAATTACACAGCCCGTTGGGTTGATTTCCAAACCATCGTTGGAGTGCCCTATGACATTCCCATCTGCGGCTATGGCGGGAAGACTGTCAATTTCCTGCGCCTTTGGGAGTCGCACGCCCAGGAGGAATTTGATTTCAAGGCGTTCAACGCCGGGGGCTACAGCGAGGCGCTCCAGCGCAAAAATCTCGGTGAAACCATCACCAAGGTTCTTTATCCCAATGACCAGACGGAAAACGGCAAGGAACTGCGGCTGTTGCAGCAATACTTTTTTGTGACCTGCTCCCTGAGGGATATCTTGCGCCGCTTCGAGCGCGAAAACGGGCCGGACTGGAAACGCCTCTCGGACAAGGTGAAAATCCAGTTGAACGACACGCACCCCGCGGTGGCCATTGCCGAATTGATGCGCATTTTGCACGATGAGCATCGGATTTCATGGGAGGAGGCCTGGGGCCTGACAACCCAGACCTTTGCCTACACCAATCACACGATCATGCCGGAGGCCCTGGAACGCTGGAGTGTGCCGTTGTTTTCAAAGGTGTTGCCCCGCCATCTCCAGATTATCTTTGAGATCAACGGGCGTTTCCTCAAGGAAGTGGAGGCCAAGTGGCCGGGTGACCTCCAGAAAAAACGGGATTTATCCCTGGTGGAGGAGGGGCCGGTACAGATGTTGCGCATGGCCCACCTCGCGGTCGTGGGCAGTTTTTCAATCAACGGGGTGGCTGAATTGCATACCCGGCTGATTCGCGAAAAATTATTCAAGGATTTTAACACGCTTTATCCCGCCAGGATTAATAACAAAACAAACGGCATCACGCCGCGCCGGTGGCTGCTCTCCGTCAACCGGGAGTTGAGCGAGTTGATCGATGAAAAAGTCGGGAAAGGGTGGGTCACCGACCTCGACAAACTCCGCGGCCTGGAATCATTTGCCGGGGATGAGGGCGTTCTGGGGCGGATTCTTGAGATCAAACGCGGGAACAAACAGCGCCTGGTGGAGACGATCCGGCAGGATTGCGGTGTGGAAGTGAGCCCGGACGCGCTGTTCGACGTCCAGGTCAAACGCCTTCATGAGTACAAACGGCAGCATCTGAACCTCCTGCATATCCTGACACTATACAGGCGCCTGCTTCAGAACCCCGATTACGACATGCATCCCCGGGTGTTTGTCTTTGGGGCCAAGGCCGCCCCCGGCTACGTGGTTGCCAAATGCATCATCAAGGCCATTAATTCCGTGGCCGAAAAAATCAACAACGACCCCCACATCAACGGCAAGCTCAAGGTGGTGTTCCTGCCCAATTACAGGGTTTCCCTGGCCTCCATGATCATGCCCGCCGCGGACCTTTCCGAGCAGATTTCAACCGCGGGCATGGAAGCTTCAGGTACCGGAAACATGAAGCTTGGCCTTAACGGGGCCGTCACCATCGGGACTCTCGATGGCGCCAACATCGAGATTCTTGAGGAAGTCGGCGCGGAAAACATTTTCATATTTGGGATGACGGTACAGGAAGTGGAGGCGCTGCGGGCCAGGGGCTACAAGCCCCAGGACATCTACAAGCGCGACGAAGAACTAAAAGCCGTGATGGACTGGCTGGGGTCGCGCCATTTTATTCCCAACGACCCGCATGACACGCTCGCCCCGCTTTTGCACAGCCTGTTGGAGGGCGGAGATCCCTTCATGGTACTGGCCGATTACCACGCGTATTGCGACGCTCAGCAAAAGGCGGACCGGGCGTACAAGGACCGGATGGGCTGGGCCAGGATGTCGCTGTTGAACACCGCGCGCCTGGGAAAATTTTCCAGTGACAGGACCATCCGCGAATACGCGCATGACATCTGGAACCTGCAGCCCGTGGTTGTTCCTTAGCATGTGTTCACCGGAGCGCGGGCGTCCCGCCCGCACAGCCGGGCATCCTGCCCGGCGATGCTTTCCCAAAAGTAATTGAAAATTGAGCGCTTGCTCGCGACGCATGTCGGAGTTAAACAGAACCTAACCCGGATGTTTCACACGCTTCTGAAAACCTCAGCAAAGTGTCCTGCTCCAAAGTGTGGCAGGAACTGGGGTGCAGGAACATCCGGGTTACAAGCAAAACCGCCTGAATTGGTATTTTGTTTTGATTTTTGAATTGGATGCCGCGTTAAAGGGCAGCCAATGTACGCATGATCGTTTACAGCCCCTATCTGATTTTCTACAGGCTCAACACGATTGAAAATCGAATGGACATTCTGCGGTTTTGGCACGGCGCACGAGATCGAAAAGGACTGCAGTTTGGCCCCTGAAATTCAAACACCTTGCTCGTCATCCTGCACGACGGCTATTGCTCTTTAGCCCCGAGAGTCTCCGGGATGAACCGTGCATCGTTGAACTCCGACATGCGTCGCGTGTGCGACGCGAGTGGACAATCCATAGCAGAATTGGCGCAAGGGATCAGGGCTTGGCGGCGGATTGTTCTCGCGCCTGCTGGATCTTGGCCTGGAGCGGCTTGGGGTCTTTTGCGAGGGAGGAGGCTTTCGACCAGGTTTCAATGGCTTTGCTGGCCTGGCCGATCTTGTAATACGCGTCGGCCAAATGTTCAAGCACAGCAGGATCGTCCGGGGCGCCCTGGATGGCTTTCTCGAGGTAGGGCAGGGCCTTTTGGTAATTGCCTTTCTGGAAACAGACCCAGCCCATGCTGTCGAGATAGGCTTCGTTCCCGGGATCGAGTTTCAAGGCGCGGCTGATGAGTTTTTCCGCTTGATCCAGATTTTCCCCGTGTTCCGCCCACAGGTAGCCGAGGTAATTGAGTGTTTGATGGTTGTCGGGGTTTAGTTTGAGCGATTTATTGAGGAGTTCGGCTGCTTTTTCGCGTCCGCCGCTCTGTTCGCAGGCCACGCCGTATTGGAAATAGAAATTGGAATCGCAAAACCCCGGTTTGTCGCGCCCGAGTTCCTCCGCCCTGGAAAAGCAGGCCAGCGATTCGTCCCCGCGATTCAGGGAGCGCAGAACCAGCGCCTTCAGGAACGGGATCTCCGGCACGTTGGAATAGTCCTTGGCCGCCAATTCAAGGCTGGCGAGGGCTTTTTCGGGCTTATGCGCCCGGATTTGAGCGTCAGCGAGTTGCAAGTAATCCCTGGCGTCCGGCGAGCCGAGCTGCACATAAAGCTGGTAATATTCGGCGGCCCGGTCCCATTGGTTGTTTCGACCGTACAACTCGGCGATCATGGGGTACAGACTTTTGCGTTCGGGAAAATCTTCCAGCAGGCTTTCCAGCACCTGGATGGCTTTTGCCTCCTGGTGGAGGGACAGCAGTGAGATGGCCAGGCGTTCGCGCAGGGCCGGGATGTGGCGGTTTTTTTCGTAGGCCTTGGTGTAATAATCGGCTGCAACGTCAAACTTGTCCATATCGAACGACAATTGGCCCAGTTGAAAGAGCAGGTGCGGATTTTCGGGATCCAGACTGACCGCCTTTTCATAAAAGGGCCGCACCAGTTCCTGAAGTTTGGCGCCCGAGGCGGCGCCGCTTTCGTAGAGGAGTCTGCTCCAGATATCACCCATACGCACATAGTAGGAAGCATCGTCCGATTCATATTTCCCGGACTGGGTCAGCAGCTCCAGGACCGAATTTTTTTTGCCTTTGGAGGGAAGGCATTTCACCAAAATGCTATAATTGCTTGCCAGGGTGAAATCCTGTGAAAGGGCCTGCCGGGCCTGCCGAACTGCTTCCACCGGCTTGTTGGATTCCTGGTAGCAATAGGCGAGCAGGGAATGGAGCCTTGCGGCATTGGGGTGTGTCTTGATCTTTGCTTCAAGATATTGCGTGGCTGTTTGTATTTGATCTGTTTTGAGATAAATGAGGGCGATTCGGCTGTACGTCGGCAGATAATCCGGGTCGACTTCCGCAGACTGTTGATAGCGTTCGAGAGCCTGCTGGAAGCGCTGCTCATTCTCGAGTTTTTGCCCGAGGGCAAATGCGGCGGCGGCCTGCGCCCGTTTGAGGCGGTTGGCGGGTTCGGTGGATTTTTGGGGTTCTGGTTGTTTGAAATCCTCATCGAGAAGGTCAACCGCTTGCGGGGGTGAGATGGCAGGGGCCGGATTCAGCGCGTCATTGGATCTGACACAGGCAGTCCCGGCCCATAACAGCACGCCAAGCAGCATCAGACTGGCTTTTGACAGGCGGGCTGGGGTTGCTGGGTTCACAACGTCGGATTATAGACTGACTTCGCCAACTTGTCCACCAAAGGGGATTCGTCCTAGTGTGATTTGATACAATTTACCAAGCTTTGAAGCAACTCGACACACGTTAGAGCGCCCCTTCAGCGCTTGAGGTTTGCATAATTCGGATTCCTAGGGCGTTGCCCCAGGCTGGTATAAAATCGCACCGTTGCTGCTGAGCATACCAGTTCTTTAACATCCGTGTTTATCAGCGTTCATCCGTCTTCCTTCGTGGCTTCGTGTGAGAAGTTTGTGCCAAAGTATCCCTTGGCGTTCTGCGGTTTTTCCGCTACGTTTTTCCACTTCATTTTATGAGTACGCACATCCAAATCGATTTGCCCGATCTTCAGAGCCGGCTGCGCCAGCTCGGGAGGTTTCTTTGACCCGGCGAGCCTGAAAACCCGGCTGGCGGAGCTGGAATCCAAAATGGCCGAGCCCGGTTTCTGGGACCGCCGTGAAGAAGCCCAGAAAATCATGGAGGAAGCCAACCAGCTCCGTGACAAAACCAACCGCTTTACCGCCATCGAAAAACGGATCGGAGACCTGGCTGTTTTGCAGGAAATGGCGGCCGAGGAAGGTACTGACACCGCCGAGCACGAGTTCGAACAGGAATACGCCGCGACGGCGAGAGAGTTCGACGAGCTGGAAGTGCAATTCCTGTTGTCGGGCCCCCATGACGCGGCCAATGCCATCTTGAGCCTCCACGCCGGCGCGGGCGGGACCGAGGCCTGCGACTGGTCGAACATGCTGCTGCGGATGTTCCAGCGCTTCGGCGAGCGGAAAAAATTCAAGGTCAGCATTCTCGACATTCTGGCCGGTGAAGAAGCCGGGGTGAAGAGCGTGACCCTGATGATCGAGGGCCATAACGCCTACGGCTATCTGAAGGCCGAGACTGGTGTGCATAGACTTGTTAGAATATCGCCCTTCAACGCCGCGGGGAAGCGCCAGACTTCGTTTGCGTCGGTGGATGTGGTTGCGGAAATCGATGACGAGATCGAGATCGAGGTGGCCGACAAGGACATTCGCGTGGATGTGTATCGCGCCGGCGGGCATGGCGGGCAGGGGGTCAACACCACCGACTCGGCGGTTCGGATCACCCATATGCCGTCTGGCCTCGTGGTGACCTGCCAGAACGAGCGGTCGCAAATCAAAAACAAGGCGTCTGCGATGAAGGTTTTGAAATCGCGCCTGTATGAAATCGAGATGGATAAGAAACGGGCCGAGTTGGAAAAACATTATAGTGAAAAAGGCGAGATCGGCTGGGGCCGGCAGATCCGTTCCTATGTGCTGCAACCGTACCAGATGGTGAAGGATTTGAGGACCGGCGAGCAGACCAGCGATGTGCAGGACGTGCTGGATGGCGGGCTGGATGCGTTTATCAGCGCGTTTTTGAAGGGTAAAAAGCGTACGGACATTGACGATGACGACGTTGAATAACAAATTATTGGAAATTATCGAGCACAAGAAGACCGAGGTGGAAAAGCTCGTCCCGCATGCGGACGAGTTGCGCCGGCTGGCTTTTATGCGTGATGATTTCCGCGGTTTCCGCCGGGCGCTGTTCCAGCCCGGGGAGGCCACGTTGATTGCCGAGGTGAAAAAGGCCTCGCCCTCCGCGGGTGTGATTGCCCCGAATTTCAACCCGGTCGATGTGGCGCGCGAATATGAGGCAGCAGGGGCGCACGCGTTATCGGTCCTGACCGACGAGAAATTTTTCCAGGGTTCCCTTGAGCATTTGCGGGACATTCGCGAGCAGGTGGATTTGCCGTTGTTGCGGAAGGATTTCATCATCTCCGAACTGCAGATTTACGAAGCCGCCGTGTCCGGGGCTGACGCGATCCTGTTGATCGTGGCGGCGCTGGAACCCGACGCGCTCGTCCGGTTGTACAACCAGGCGAAGGATCTGCAGTTGGACGTTTTGGTGGAAGTGCATAACATGGCCGAAATGGATCGCGCGGCCGATTTGGATGCCGATATCATCGGGATCAACAACCGGAACCTGAAGACGTTCGAAGTGAGCCTGGGCACGACCGAGGAATTGGCGCCTGAAATCCCGGCAGATTGCCTGGCGGTGACGGAAAGCGGCATCAAGACGCCCGAAGATGTCCGCTATTGCCGGAAGCAGGGTGTGGATTGTTTTTTGATCGGAGAAACGCTGATGCGAAGCGGGAATGTGAAGCAGACGGTTTTGGAATTGTTGAATGCGTGAGGGGGCAAAAAAGAAGACAGAATTCAGTAGTCAGGAGAAAGAATGAAAATCAAAATCTGCGGCATTACGAACAAGCTGGACGCTTTCGCGGCGGTGGATTTGGGCGCGGATGCGCTGGGCTTTATTATTTATGAAAAGAGCAAACGCTATATCGAGCCTGACAAAGCGATTGAACTGGCGAGGCAACTGCCGCCGTTTGTCCAGCGTGTGGCGGTGACGGTCGATATGGCGCCGCGCACCATATTGGATCTGGATGCGGAGCGCGCGTTTGACGCCTGGCAACTGCATGGGGCCGAAAAACCCCAGTACTGCGAAAAACTGAAGCCGCTTCGTTTGATCAAGGCGTTGGGATTCCCGTTGATACCGGGCGTGAAGCCGGATGCCTACGATGTGGATGCTTTTC
>JAQTNW010000035.1 GCA_028713655.1 Candidatus Methylacidiphilales bacterium
GCTGAGAAAGGTGAGGGAGCCATCGCCCTGTTTGGCCAGCCCACCGCTGCCTTTCAGGTCTTTGTTGGTGTCAAACGTAAGCCCCGCCCCACTGCTGGTGGTCAGGGTGATGTTGCTGCTGATGGTGACCGCCTGGGTGCCGGAAAGGGTCAGGTTTTGGGAACCTGTGACGGTAAAGGAATTGTTGATGGCCACGCTGTTGGTGATCGTGCGATCCGCGCCATACGCTTGTACAGATCCGCCGCTGATCGTGAAGGTGCCGGCGCCAAGCGCTGCGTTGTTGCCAATCTGAAGGGCGCCGTTATTCAGGGTGGTGCCGCCGGTGTAGGTATCGGCGCCGTTCAACAAAACAGAGCCCAGCCCGTTCAGGACGAGCGATCCCGTGCTGGTTATGATGTCGTTGACAACCGTGCCGCTGTCACCCGAGAAAGTTAGGATCTTTCCATTGGTATTGAGCGTTGCACTCGTGCCTGCGACGCCAAGAGTCAGACCTGTCGCGGCCGTTGAGTTATTGATGATGGCCAGGTTGTCATTCATCTGGATATTGACCAATTGCCCGCTGGTACTGCTGCTGCCGATGATGTTGGCATTGCTGCCCGCGACTGTCAGGTAGGCGGAACTGGTGGTCCCCGTCTGGTCAAAGACGAGGGTCTGATTGCCACCGCTGGCGGCGAAAGTGTAGCTGTGGGTTCCTGTCCCATTCAGGATCATGGTGGCGACCGTTGTCGTGCCGCTGAGCGAAACGGTTTGCGCACCGGTGGTTGGGTCATCCCCAAAATAGGCAACTGCGCCGACCCCGTTGGGCACAGCGCCCGTCCAGGCACCTGCGGTTGGCCAGGTATTGCTCGGGCCTTTCCAGCGCGAGAGTCCGCTGAGGTCGGGGACGAGTTCAAAACCGCCTGTCACTGTTTTCCAACCGGAGGGAGACCCCCAGCCGGTGAATGTGGTATTTGCCGCCAGGGTGGACATGGTGGCCGTGATGCTGCCCTGGGTTACAAAGAAGCCGGTTGTGGTGGATGCCGACGAAGTCGTGAACGGTGTGCCGATCCAGTTGTTGACGGACATCGTGCCGGTCGATGCAAGTACGCTGCTGAAGGTCAGAATGCCTCCGCTGGTTCCCTGGTAATCGATCACGGAAGCGCCGCTCTTGCTGAAGCCGCCGATGGAATCGGAAAAGCCGTTGGTGCTCAAGGTGGCGGAACCCAGGTTCAGGGTCATGGTGTTGGCAAAAATGTTGCCGGCCCCGATGGCTACGGCACCCTGGGTGATATTGAGGCTTCCCGTGAAGGTGTTGGATCCGGTGAATGTTTCGGTGCCCGTGCCGGTTTTGGTCAACGTGCCATTACCGCTAATTACGCCGTCGTAGTTTACGGACAGATTATTGCCGCCAAAAGTCAGGGTGCCTCCAACCATGCTGACGTTGCCGCCGGCCGCTCCGCCGCCGGAAAGTCCTGCAATGGTGTCAGTCATTCCATTGACATTAAAAATCGCCCCGGCGGTGTTGGCCAGAACGACGGCGCTTTGGCTGGCGATATGGTTGCTGCCGCCGAGCAGAAGAGTGCCGCCATTGAGGAAGGTGGTTCCGGTGTAGGTGTTGTTCCCGCCGAGAACCACCACGCCTCCGCTTTGCCCCTGGACGGTTAGATTTTGATTGGCCCCGGAAATGATGCCGCTGATCGTCAGGGTGCTGCCGCTGACGGCTCCCACAGAGCCGCCCCCGCCGGTGAGTGTGATGGCGCCCGAATACGTGTTGTTGCCGCTCTGGTTCCAAAGCGAGGCTTCATTCGTGACGCCCGCGCCTGTCATCGTGAGGGGCTCGGCAGCCAGGGTGATGTTGCCGGCAAGCTCCAAGGTGGCGCCGCTGTTGACAGTGGTGCCAGCGCCCGTTGCGCCGAGCGCCGTGGCGATGGTTGCGCGCAAAATACCCGCACTGACCGTTGTGGCGCCGGTGTAGGTGTTGGTGCCTGTGCCGCCTAAAATGGCGGTACCGTCGCCGGTTTTCAACAGACTCGTGGTTCCGCCATTGTCACGGATGCGCTTTGTATTGTTAATGACGGCTCCCGTATCCGGGTCGAGCGTGAGAACGTAGGCGCCGGTGCCATCGGTCTGCAGTGTGGTGGCGCCATTGCCTGTGAGATTAAGGGTGGTGCCGGCGGCGGCGGCGATGGTTGAATCGGCTCCGATCAGTATGTTTCCGGTATAGGTGTTGGTGCCTGAGAGGTTGTAGAGAGCGCCGAGGTCGTTATAGCCCGCCCCCTCCAGAGTTAGGGCTTCGTTTGCAACCGTGATATTATTTGCAAGGGCGAGAGTGCCCGACTGGGTGGCGCTGGAGTTGACAATGGTCCCATTGGCGGTCGATCCCAAGGCCAGGTTATTGGCGGCAATAAGCACGCCATTATTGACAGTGGTGAGGCCGGAGTAGGTGTTTGAGCCTGACAAAACGGAAGTCCCATTTCCATTTTTGGTGTAAGTCCCGGTTCCCCCGATATTGCCGCTGAATGTCGTGGTTCCGGCATCCGTGAAATCGTTGATGTTGTTCGCGCCCATGCTGATGTTGCCGGAAAAGGTCAATCCGGTGCCGGTGAAATGGTCGATTTCCAGATTGTTGCCCAATTGCAGGCTGGCCGCGATGGTCTGGTCCGCCGCGCCAGTCGGAGTGTTCAACACCTCAATACGCGAGATCGCGACGGCCCCGGCATTTTGATTCGTGGTGACCGGAGCGGGCGCCTTCATCACGAGCAATTGCGCGCTGCCGGTGCCAACGGTGTACGAATCGATGCCGCCGAAAATCATGGATCCGACGGTTTGGGTGCTGCTGACATTGATCGTCATGCTGGGCGAATTGGTCGCGAACAGATCCGTGAAGAAAACCGTGTCGCTTGTGCTTGGCCGTACATTATTCGGGCTTGTTCCGTTATTGGTCCAGTTGCTGTAGGTGTTCAGCGCGCTCCACTGGTTGTTGCTGGCGGTGGAGGTTTCGTAATTGGTCCAGCAATCGCCCGCGCCGGTGACGCTCATGGAGAAGTTCCGGATTTCAGATACTTGGGTGGCGCCGCCTGTACCTGCGGTGAAGCCGGCGACAAAGTCGTTGGGCCGCGTCCCGCTTAACGTGCCCGTGGCCACTGTTATAAAACTGCCGCTGTAACCGAATTGGAGCTGTACCGTGACGCTGTTGTCGGCGCCGATGATGACCTGCGCGCTGCGATACTGGGCTGCGTCCTGGTCGGGGCGTGTGGTGGCCGACTGGAAATTCAGGTTGCTGTTGGTGGCTGTGATGCCAGGAACCAGGGAAATGCCGTTTGTCGTGGTGCCATTTGCCTGGGCAAGGGTAGCCGTGCCGCCAAGGTAGCTATAATTGCTGACTGTCGTGGTGCCGGGCAGGATGGTTCCCGACCCGCTGCCGGCTCCGCGGATGTCGGCGTTGTTGGCATAAAAGCCTGGTCCGTCAGACCGGCCTTCGGTTGGATTGGAGTAGTTTCCCCAAGTATCCAGGCCGACGCCCACATAACCAGCGGGTATGCCGTTGATGTTGGTGGGCGTGTTTTTTTGGGCGTAACCCATCGAACCGCCAAAGGCCCCGGGCGCGAACTGGACGTTTGCATTGGCGAGAAATGCGGTCAGGCCGTCGGCGGCGGGATTGGTTCCCGACCAAAACGTGTAATCAAATTTGTAGGTGACCGTGGCGCCAGCTGCGGGGATGGCTGCCGCAGAAATGGCCGCATTGGCCTGGTTGTTGACGTCGGTGGTCAGGCGAAGCCAGCCCTGGCCGGGCGAATCGATCTGGGTTTTCCCAAATTCAGGATCGCCATTGGTTTGATAATCCGGGGCCGCGTTGTTTGTGGTAAAAGGAGTGGCGCCGGAGGTGAGGCGGGGGCCGGGCGAGGAGGTGGTGGCGGTTTGAGCGCCACCATAGAAGATCCAACCGGGTGCGGTGGAATTATTGAAATTTTCCTGGTAGATGAATTGGGCATTGGAGGGGGTGGGTACGGCCAGCAGCCAGAGTGTGACGGCAAACGCCGTCGCGAGCCCTTTGAATGGCTGGCTGTTAAATTTCATAAAATGAGCCACATTGTTTGAATGGCTCCCCGCGTAACGTCCCCGAGTGCGGGATATTTTTATCAGATGGAGACTCTTATAACAAACCCTAATCTAAAAATTGAGGATTTATAAGTTTTAATACATCGTCCGAAAATAACTAATGACGGGATTCCTTGATGGACTGGCGCAGGTATCGTTCCACTTCCAACCGGGCTTGCCCCAGATCCGGGTACCCCGTCACCACAATTTCCAAAACCTGTTGTCCGAGCTGCCGCTTCCCTTCGATTACAGCCTCAAACCTGCGAAAACGGCTTCCATCCACTGATGGCCATTCGCGAAGCCCTTTAACATCGCGTTGTTCCGAAAGCACATAAAAAACATGGAGAATCCGCCCATTCCAGCGAAATGTGTACATGCGAAGAGGCAGGCGTAATCCCGTCAAGTCCAACACTTCCTCCCCGGCTGATTCCAGCAGAGTGCCGCCCGCCGCAGGCAGGCAGATTTCAGGCGAATGGCTTCGTGCGAGAGTTTCGGCGCCTTTTCCGGGATTCCATCGAAAACTGAACACGTTCCAAGTACTTCCATCCGGGCGCTTCATGACTCCCTGCCAGCCTTCATCATAGCGAAGAATGCTTTTGATTTCGGACGGAATTTCGCGCTTTTCATAGCTCGCCCCCTTGGGCGGCCACTCCAGTTTCCACTCCGCCAAATGGGGCTGCGGGTGTTCGTGAAGCCGGTACCAGCCTTCCGTCAGCACTTCGACCAGGAATATCCAGACCAACAAAACAACCGCTGCGCGGAATGGCGGAAGCGAAACAGACGGGATTTTGATTCTCGGCTGCGGGTCGCGTGGTTCCGGCGCTGTCCTGAGCCTGGCTGCGACGAGCAATAAAACCGCAAAGGACAAAGATAAAATGAGCAGCCCGGCAGGATCATGCCAGGAGGCGAGAGCGGCCTGTCCGCGTAGCACGCACAAACCGGTCAAAAAAAGAGCCCGCAGCAGGTTGAAAACGACGGCGCACACAAGCCCGAAGGCCAGCAATCCTCCGCGCCGCGCCGGTCTGAGTTGGTAAAACTCTCCGACAAACAGGGAGGCCATCAAAGTGGACTGAAGCGACCGTATTCCACTGCAGGCTTCATTGATGCCGATCACGCCCTGGGAGAGGTGGATCAGATTTCCCTGTTGCACCGCCCATACGCCGAGCCAGTTCATGACTTCCACCGTCACCCCCGCCACACCGCGCATGAGGTTTTGTTCCAGGGCCGTTTCGAGTCCCGTGGGCCAGGGAACAGACAGCAACATGAAAGCAAATGGAAAAATAAAATGCCGCACCCAGCTCCGGCCCCCTGACAAATAGATCATCCATACCGTAATCGCGAGTACCACGAGGGCCAGAGCCCAACTGACCAGCCGCCAGTCGGGATTGGCTTCCTGCAACAGGCGGATTGGCAAAAGACAGAAAGCAACGATCCAGCCCGTCCAAGCCGGGAATTGAGCAGGCCTGTCCGGTGGCGGCCGTGACATCCAACGCAACCAGAGCAAATAGCCGGACAGGAAGGGCATGAGCCAGCCGTAGCTGTATTGGGGATTCAGCGTCCAATCCGCGGATAACTGTTTGACCAACATCAGCCAGAGAAGCGCAAGCAGGACCGGAACAGACCGGTGCCGAAGCCGAGAATGAAAAAAACCGGACATAAGAACAAATCCATTGAACCCCAAGTCCGGCCATTTGCGAGACAGAAAGCGATTGGATGTGAGGCTGCGGACGGGTAGAATGGCGGCGTGGCTGACAAATCGCAAATCCCCGCCCGGCGGCGGGCTTTCTTCCGTTCCCTGATGGTGATTGGATTGATAGCCGGGATTGCGCTTGCTCCCCCCATTTACCGCAGGGCAAAAATAGTACGCGCCCATTGGATTGGCAGGCAAGTTGCCGGCCTGATCGAACAACAACAGTACGCCGAGGCCCTGAAAAAGGCGCAGACCGCCTGGCTGCTGGCGCCGAAGGATCCGGAAGTTTTGCGCCTGATGGCCCGGCTTTACAGCGGCATCAATTCCGAATATGCGTTTGCCTTTTGGGACTCGCTCCTGGCCGACAGGAACTGCACGGACGAAGATCTGCGGCAGTATGCGCGTTTCGCCCTCATCTCGCGGCGCATTCCCGAAGCTAAAGTTGGGCTCAACCGACTGCTGGAACATTCGGGCAAGCAAACCGAAAATCTCTTTCTGGCCGGAGAATTTTATTTTGCCACCGGCGACACCGCGCGCGGCCTGGAGTTTTTCCACAAGGCTGTGGAAGGCGATCCCGGCAACCGCGAAGTCAAACTCGCCCTCTGCCGCGCCTTGTTGCAGGCCGGAGGCCCCGGCCCTGTGCGGGAGGCGACTCTTCTGCTCGGCCAGCTTGCGGACGGCAGGGACCCGGCGGCTCTTTCGGCCATCGCCATGTTGTCTCGCATTTTGCCTTCGGGTTCACCCGAGTTCACCCGGCTGACCGGGCTTCTGGATCAGTACCCGGCGTCCGGCGAGGACAAGGGGTTGCTGCTGCTGGAACTCAAAATTCGCGCCAACCCCGCCGGGACCGCCGACCTTTTGGAACAGTTCCGCAAGAATTACGACGCCCGGGCGCCCGGACAGCGTGTGCAAGCGGGCCGCTGGTTGAACCAACAACACTATTATGCCGAAGCCACCCGGCTCATCAACCCCGGCGAGGCGTTGCAGCGCCAGGATTTGTTTTTGGTTTGGGCGGATGCCATGGCTTCACAAAACAAGTGGGCGGAACTCGATCAAGCGCTGTCAAAAAATTCCGCCCCGCTCGATCCCTTTTTGGCAGTCATGTTCCGGGCCAGGGCCGCGCGGGAGCTGGGCCACCCTGAGCTGAAAAATTTATTGTGGTCCAGGGCGCTGAACGAAGCCGGCAGGCGCTCCGATGCCCTATGGTATATGGCCGGGTATGCCGAAAAACTTCATGAATACGACCTGGCAAAGGAAGCGTATGCGCGGTTGATCCGGATGCCGGATGCGGGGGACGCCGCATTCCTTGCAATGATCCATTTTCTGGAGCGGGCCGGAGACACACGGGGCTTGCGCGACCTGATGCTGGAACTTTCACAAAAACCCGCCCGGCAGGATGCTGCGGTTAACGACCTGGCCTATTTGAATTTGCTCCTGGGCGAAAAAATCGGGGAGTCCTGCCGCCAGGGGGAGGCGCTTCTCGCCAGGAACCCGCTCATGATGGCCTATCGTGTTACTTGCGCGTTGGGTTATTTGCGGCAATATGAGCCAGGGACGGCCCGAAGGGTTTATGAGGCGGCCCGAATCCGTGACCTCACAGCGCTGCAACCGGGTTGGCAGGCGGTCTATGCCGCAATCCTCGGGGCTGATGGCGATGTTCCAAAGGCGCGGGCCCTTGCCCGGCTTATCCCTCAACAAGCCTTGAAACCTGAGGAAAAGGCGCTTATCCTGCCGTATCTTTAAGTGTGTTTAAGGTTAGTCGGGTAGAATTGTAATTGTTCATGCAACAGAATTCCATGGAACGACTGGGGGCGTCGAACGGCGGTTCTTCCGAACTTCGACGCCTGCTTTTGATTGAAGACGATGAAAGCTTGTCGGATGTCATCCGGTTGAGCCTTAAAAGCGCGCAGTATGACGTGATCTGCTGCGTGGACGGTCACAGCGGGTTGGAGACGGCAAAAAACAATAACATCGATCTGGTGTTATGCGATGTGCATCTGCCGGACATGAGCGGATTGGAAATCACCCAGGCGTTGCACAAGCAGAAGGCGCACCTCCCGATTATTGTCATGAGCGGGTTTGCCACGAGCAGCACCGCGATCGAAGCCACCCGGAACGGGGCCTATGATTTCCTGTTGAAACCGTTCCCGTTAGAGGATTTGCTCGCAATCCTCGACCAGGCCTGGAATGCCAGCAACCTGCGCTGCAAACAGGTCACGCTGGATGCCCCCGACGCCGGCGAAGGAACCATGATCGGCAAGAGCAAGGTGATGCAGGATGTTTTCAAACAGGTTGGACGCCTCGCCGACCGGTCCATGAATGTGGTCATTCGCGGGGAAACCGGCACGGGCAAGGAAATGATTGCCCGCGCGCTCTTCCAGTACGGGGATCGTTCCGCCGAGCCCTTCATTCCGGTGAACTGCGCGGCCATTCCGGAAACCCTTCTTGAAAGCGAACTGTTCGGCCATGAACGGGGGGCTTTTACCGGAGCGCATTCCACGCGGATCGGACGTTTTGAGCAGGCTAAAAACGGGACCATTTTTCTGGATGAAATCGGCGAGATGTCGGTGGCCACGCAATCCAAGCTGCTCCGCGTATTGCAGGAAAAGCGATTCCAACGTTTGGGCAGCAAATCGGATATTGCCACCAACGCGCGCGTGATTGCCGCCACCAGCCGGGATTTGCTGCAGGCCATCCAAAAGAACGAATTTCGCGAGGATCTTTTTTACCGTCTGAGCGAGGCGGAAATTTATCTCCCGCCGCTGCGCGAGCGCGGAGACGATCTCCGGCACCTGATCAACACCTTTTTGCTTTATTTTGGAAAGGAATTCGGCGTCGAACGCCCGTCCATCCAAAAGGACGCGATGGAGTTTCTCCTCCGGCAATCCTGGCCCGGAAATGTGCGGGAACTGCGCAATGCGGTGCGCAAAGCCCTGATTGCCTCAAAAGGTTATCCGGTTTCGCTCGAACATGTGCAAAGCGCCGCCTTCAATTTCATCAGCGCCGGGGACGTGAAGGAAACGGGGCTGGGTGAGTTCATACGCCGGCAAATGGAAGCGGCCGCGCGCGGCGAGGCTTCCAACATCATGCAAACGCTGATCAACACGCTGGAAAAGGAAGCCTACGAGATGGCGATCACACTGGCCCGCGGCAACCAGTCCCGGGCGGCGGGCTGGCTTGGGGTCTCCCTCCCCACCATGCGCGAGCGGTTGATGCACTTCGGGCTGCACCCGAAGCAACCGCTGTTTGCTAAAACCAATGGAGGGACGACCGCCGTGTCGTCTCCTGACACAAGTTCGCCTGCGAAACCGAAGCCGCCAAAGCGCAAAGGGAAACAAGCATCGCCGCGAAAGAGCGCATAGAACACAAAGGATTCAAGTATCCCGTTTGAAATTCCTTATCTGCTAGAAAAAGGCTTTTATATAGGCGCTCGTCCTCAGTCCTGCCGTCCACTCCAGCCTTTTTCTCTCTTTCGCTTTGCTATAGGCTTCTTGCTGTTCCGGTGTCCCATCTGTGATTGGAATGGGAAGGTGGAGTGCTTTTAACTCATCACGCGCAGCCATATCCACATTTTTTTGCCTCATGGCTTGGACGATTGTGTTTTCCTTGATATCGATCCTGAACTCCTCATAAAGCACGCCTTGGGCTTTTAAAGCCTTTGTCAATTCATCCCAATTCCCCTTAAATTGATCTTGTACAATCCTGTTGATCCTCTCATTCACAACACTTTCCGGAACAGAGAAGCCATTCTTTTTGAACTCTTGAATTATGAGTCGCCGATCAATCAAATCATTTAATGCTTTGATTCTTGCCGCTTTGACGCCTTCGAGCAATTTGCCCTTGTCAGCAGGATATTTTTCTCTCAGGCCACGCTCTGCGGAATCCGCATTTTTTCGCACATCCGAGAAGGTGATGACATCGTCATTCACAACAGCGGCGATGCCATCAACAACCTGCCCGCTCAACAAGCCGCTGTTCAATACAAACCAGCCCAGGATAAGTAAGAAATGTTTTCCCATGGAATTTCTAACGATTGATTGTGAATGTCACATCCGCCAACGCCAATTGCTCGTTGTCCTTGATTTCGTGTGTTACGACTGGATTGGAAATACCCATGCGATGGAGAGTTGTCTCAATTCTTTTTGCGTCCCGATATGCCGCGAAGTCGCTGTAGAGACTTCCAATTTCGGCTTCCGCACCATCGAGAATGTCATTTTCGGCCAGAGAACCCGCGCCTTTAATTTGGATTGATTTTATGGACGGGTTTGGCTGGAGCACCACCACAACTTTCACGCCGCCCGCCATCGCTTCATCGTAAATGCGGAGGTTCTTGAACAGCCCGGTGGCATAGAGCTTCCGGATGTCCCGCGCTACCGCTGCAATTGAATAAGCTCCTCCTTTTTTCATGCTCATTATTTCCAGAATGAAATTCTTGTCGGGTTTTCTGGGGCCTGCATATTCCAGTTCTATCTCTCCGATATTCGGGCTCTTTGAGTCCGCCACGGGAGATGATTGTTTGTTTGCAGCCGCTTCTTTTTGCTGCTCATTGGCAGCCTCGACGGGCCGCAATATTCCCAGCATGACAACGAAGGCTGTGGCAACCATTCCGATTCCAGCCAGTCTGAGCAGGCCCAGTCGTGTTCTCACCACTCTCGAGACGTCAAACATCCGTTCGACTCTGCGGCCGAGGGCTGAGCGAAATGATGCCATGGGAATACCGGCCGTGAGCAGGCTCTTCTCGCAGAGTTGGCATTCGGCCAAATCCACCAACTGCATGGCATAGCGGCCCGGATTCTCAGTCTGGCTAACTACCCAATCATCACAAACTTCCTCCGCGCGCTCTTCCTGCCGCCATGCAGTCCACCAGGCCAATGGGTGAAAAAACAGGAGCGCCGCTGTTAGATGTCCGGCCAACTGCCACCAGGCGTCATGCCGTTTCAGATGGCCGAGTTCGTGAAGAAGAACTTCGGAAGTTGGGTTGGGATTGGAAGCGGGAAGAACGATGGCCGGGTTCCATAGGCCAATCAATGCCGGGCTTGAAACCACATCGCTGACACAGACCACCGGCGCTTTCAGGCTCACATTCTCCGCCAGGAGCGCGGCTTTCTGCTGAATTTGCTCCGATGCGGCCCATGTTTGCTTGCGCCAGCCCGCCACCCGCGCATAGGCAATCCCCAGACGGGCAAGCATCACGATGATACCCGCGAACCATACCCCCATCAACACATGTACTAATGAAAAATGACGGCCAGTAACTGCAACATCTGTGTTCCTTTCCAAGTTTGATTGGGGTTTGGCTTTTACATCCAAAGCGAAATTTGAAATGGCTCCTTCCGTTGGGTAAAGATTTTTTGCAACTGCACCCCATGAACCATCCATCATATTTAACGGCGGCAGAACCGGCACGGTATATGTCCGTATTTGCAACACCCCCACCACTGTCAAAACCACCGGGCAAGCAAGCACGGCCAGAAATGACGCTCTTAAACAGGCATTTTGCATGAGGGCTCCCTGTCGGGACAGCAGACGGTCCGCCAGAATGCCTGACAGCAAAAGGAGTGTTGTTCCGGTAATAAATACAAAAATCAGCGTGCTCATTTCACTTTCCCCTTTTCCTGAACCAATTTCCTAATCTCTCTTAGTTCATCCGGCGACAGCTTTTCACTTTTCAGCAAATACGAAACGAGCCCGGGTACGGAGCCGTTGAAAATTCTCTGTACGAAATCCTGTGTCGCTTTCTGCATCGCGTTTTCTTCACGCACCAATGGGTAAAAGATGAAAGTTCTCTCCTTAACTTCATGGGAGATGGCTCCTTTTTCTTCCAACTTTCGCAACAGTGTCTGCACGGTGCTGTGGGCGGTCTGCGCCTCGCTTCTTTCAGAGTTGAGTTCATCTGTAATGGCGCGCGCATTCATGCGTTGACGCCACAAGAGCCTCATGATGCGCAGTTGCAATTTGCCAAAACGATGGCTTCGATCCTTCTGCTGGCGATTGGGCATGCGCGATCATTTACCATAGTAGATTTAGCAGAGTCAATGCCAAAATACACTTCCGATTTCAACAGAACCGGTTTTACCCGCCGTTGGGACAGGAACCCCCCGGCACTTAAAACCGCAGTACTTTCCGCTTGGCAAATGAATCTCAGAGGATAGCCTCTCACTTTCCCGTTTTATGGAAATGGGGATAAAAACGTCCGTTCAGCGGACACAACAACAAAAACACATTCGCTAGAAAGCGAAGTCCCGCCGCGGCGGGATCATAAGCCCGAGGAATTGGTATGTCGAAAATAGACGCGAAAGCGTTGCTGGAAGCAGGCGTTCACTTTGGTCACCGGACCGACAAGTGGAGCCCGAAAATGAAGCCCTATATTTATGAAGCCCGCAACGGGATTCATGTCATCAACCTGAACAAAACGGCCGAGCAACTGGAAGCGGCCGGCAATTTCCTCCGGGGAATCGCCTCAAAAGGCGGGAAGATTTTGTTTGTCGGCTGCAAAAAGCCGGCGCAGGAATCGGTCAAACAGGCCGCAATCAAATCCGGCGCCTTCTATGTCACCGAACGCTGGCTCGGCGGCACCCTGACCAATTTGAACACCATCCGCAAAAGCGTGGCCCGCATGCGCGAAATCGACCAGATGGAAACTTCCGGAAAATTCAACGGCATGCCGAAACAGGAAGTTTCAGCCCTGCGCCGCGAAGCTTCCAAGATGCACCGCAACCTCGACGGCATCCAGGACATGGCGCGTTACCCCGATGCCATCGTGATTGTCGATATCGTCCGCGAAGACATCGCCGTGCTCGAAGCCGCCCGTTTGAACATCCCGATCGTCGCCCTGACCGACACCAACGCGGATCCGAGCAAGATTGCCTACCCGATCCCGGGCAACGACGACGCGATCCGCTCCATCCGCATCATCATGGACACCCTCGCCGCTTCCGTGGAAGAGGGTTACGCCGGCGGCGGCGGCAAAAAGGACCGTTCATCCGATTCCTCCAAACAAAACATGGAGGCGGTCTCGGCCTAACTTTTGAATCGAGATATTTTTATGAGCAATGCAGCCACAGTTGATCCCCAAATCGTCAAGCAACTCCGCGACATGACCAACGCGGGCATGATGGATTGCAAACGGGCCCTCGAGGAAGCCAAAGGCAACCTGGAAGAAGCCGAAAAGATCCTTCGCAAAAAACTCGGTCTCAGCGCCGCCAAAAAAGCCAGCCGCGAAGCCAAGGAAGGCCTTATTGCCAGCTATATTCATCTCGGCGGCAAGGTCGGCGTCCTGCTCGAAGTCAACTGCGAGACCGATTTCGTGGCCAAGAACGACAACTTCCGCGAGTTTGTGAAGGATATCACCCTCCAAATCGCCGCCGCGCATCCCTTGTACGTCACCCGTGAACAAGTGCCGGCAGCCGTTGTTCAAAACGAACGTGAAATCGCCGCAGGCCAGGTCAAAGGCAAGCCGGAAGCCGTGATTCAAAAGATCGCGGACGGCAAGGTGGATAAATATTTTTCCACGGTCTGCCTCATGGAACAGGCCTTCATCAAGGACCAGAACAAAACAATCCGCGACATGGTGAACGAAAAGATCGGCGAGATCGGCGAGAACATCATCATCAAGCGGTTTGCGCGCTTTGCCGTCGGCGAATCCTCCTGAGCGGACTAATCTCCCGAAGTTTTATCGGGAGCATTGAGTCTCATGTGCCTTATTTGATCCGCAACCGTTTCGGCTGATGCCCCCTTCAGTGCAGCAGCCGGGCACAGGGGCATTGTAAAATCCCTAACAGCCGTGATAACTGCGATACCAGCGGCAGAATTCGGCCATGCCGTCTTCTATCGTGACTTTGGGGGTGAATCCGCAGGCCTGTTGCAGGCTGTCGATGTTGGCGAATGTCTCCACCACATCCCCGTCCTGCAGGGGCAGGAATTCACACACTGCCTTTTTACCCAGCGCGGATTCAATCGAGGCAATGAAGCGCATGAGTTCGACGGGTTGGTTATGTCCTATGTTGTGAAGCCGGTAGGCGGCCGAACTGGTTGCGGGGTCCGGATTTTGGGAAGGCCAGGACGGATTGGGTTTCGGAATCAATTCCATGATCCGCAGCACGCCTTCGACAACGTCATGGACGCAGGTGAAGTCGCGCTTCATTTTCCCCTCATTGAAGACCTTGATGGGCTTGCCGTGTAAAATCGCATCTGTGAAAAGATAGGGCGCCATGTCCGGGCGGCCCCAGGGGCCGTACACCGTGAAAAAGCGCAGGCCGGTTACGGGCATTTTGTAGAGATGGCTGTAGGCATGGGCCATCATCTCATTGGATTTTTTCGTGGCCGCATAAAGGCTGATCGGATGGTCGGTCGGGTCCGAGATATGAAACGGCATCCGGGTATTGAGGCCATAAACCGAACTGGAACTGGCAAAGACCAGATGCTCAACGGCATGGTGCCGGCAACCTTCAAGCACATGCAGAAAGCCGGTCACATTGCTTTGGACGTAGGTATGCGGGTTCGCCAGCGAATAGCGCACACCCGCCTGCGCGGCCAGGTGGATGACGCGGTTGAATTTTTCAGCCCGAAACAGCGATTCCATCGCCTCCCGGTCGCTGAGGTCCGCTTCGACAAAACGGAAATTTTTATGGGGCGCCAGTTGTTCCAGGCGCGCCCGTTTAAGGCGGACGTCATAGTAGGGGCTGAGATTATCCAGACCCAGCACTTCCGCGCCTTCCTTTATAAGGCGGGCAGCCGTATGATAACCGATGAACCCTGCAGCTCCTGTAACCAGAACTTTCATGATGAAATAAGTCCCCAAACATAGCGGGGGATGGAGGATGGAAAAGCTTTTTAACCGACCGGATAAAATAGTGGCGGATGAAGGACGGGTTTTTCCTTCAACTGGCAGATTCGCAGGATGCAGTCGTGAAAACTTTCCTTTGCGCTCAATAACCGGATTTCCACCCGCAAAAAATACACCGGCAGATCATGGCGGTTCACGCGCGGAAGCCGCACGGCGTCTTTTTCCGTGGTGATCAACGCATGCCCGCCCCGCGTCCGGGTGCGGTTGATGGCGTTGAGCACTTCCTGGTCATTGAACCGGTGATGGTCCGCATAATGTCGGCTGTAAATAATCTTCGCCCCAAGCTGCTTCAGGCCGCCTTCAAAACTTTCCGGCACGGCAATGCCCGCCAACGCGCCCACCTCGCGGTCCATCAGGTAATCCAGGGGTTTTTGCTCCGCAGAGTAAAGGTCCTGCAAATAAAGCGGATGATGGGCGCATTCGAGCATTTCCGCATGTTTGTTGTATTTTCGGATTTTCGCCTTCAGTTCGGAAATATCCGACCCGTCGCATTTTGTGATAAAGACCACATCCGCCCGTTTCAAATGATCATGCGGTTCGCGCAAGGTCCCGCGCGGCAACAAATATTCGTTGCCAAACGGCGCCTGCCGGTCCACCAGCGCGATGTTCAAGCGCTCTTTCAACGGCAAATATTGATACCCGTCATCCAGCAACAGTGTGTCGGCGTTAAAATGCTCAATGGCGTACAGCGCGCTTTTCACGCGGTCTTTGTTCACCAGTACAACCACATCGCGCAGGTTGGACGCCAGCATGAACGGTTCATCACCGGCGTGGCCGGAGTCCAGCAAAAGCGAGCGGCCATCGGAAACCACACGCGGGGGATTGTGCGTGGAGGGGGAGGAAAGCCGCTCGCTCAGGCGTTGCAACAAGGGCTTGGGCAGGCTTTTGTAGCCGCGGCTGAGAATCGCCACTTTCCGCCCGGCCTGGGTCAGGCTCCGGGCAAATTGCTCCACGATGGGGGTTTTCCCGGTTCCACCGACGGTCAGGTTGCCCACGCTGATCGTCAGGCAACCGACGGAATGCCAGCGCATCAGCCGACGGTCATACAACCACCAGCGCAGGCGTACAATCCGGCAATAGACAAACGAGAGCAGATGCAAAAAAATCAGCAGGAGCCGGGCGCTCAAACCCTTGTGCCGTTCGAGAATGACCTCAATGGCAAACTGCTCCAGTTGTTCCAAGGGTTTATTGGCCATAAAATCCGCATTGCGGCGGGTTGGAGGACATGATGAATTGTTTTGCCCGATAATTCAAAATTTATTAACGGTTCATATTCCATGCATCCTGTGATAATAATCCGGGCTGTTTGTGGCATTTAAAACTATGAATTCATCCCAGTCTTCACTCTGGCGGCTTCTCATCGCCCAGACCCAGGTCGTTTTCAACGACAACGCCGCCAAGCTGGTCCTCATCGGCGCGGCTCCTCTTATCCTTTCCAAAACCGAGGCCGACTGGGTGACGGACCTGCTCGCAGTCTTGCTCGTACTGCCCTTCGCCCTCTTTTCGCCGCTTTGCGGCTGGGTCGCCGACCGGTTTCCGAAAAAGACAGTCCTGCGCCGGGCCCTCTACCTGCAGGGCTTTCTGATCCTGATCCTCACCGGCGCGCTGTATTTTCACCAGTTGAAACCGGCCATCGCCGTGTTTTTCTTTCTCGCGTGCCAGGCTTGCCTGTTTTCGCCGGCCAAGCAGGGGGCTTTAAAGGAAATTGTCGGCTCCGCGGGACTGGGCCGCGCGGTCGGCTTGATGGAGTCGCTCACCATTTGCGCGATTCTGCTCGGCAGCCTTGGCGGCGGCTGGCTTTTTGACAGGCTCAACACACATTTCCGAAATCCATGGACAGGCGCCACCATCGCTTTTGCCTGCCTGTCAGCCGGCTGCGGGCTTTCCATCCTGGTTTTTCGCGGCACGGAAACCGGCGGCTCAAAAACGCAGGACCCTTTTAATCCATCATTGTTTTGGAGCCATTTTCGCGATCTTTTCAACCTCTGGTCAAACCGCTCGTTGTTTCTTTGCGCAATCGGCGTCGCCTATTTTTATGCGCTCGGCGGGGCGCTCTATCTCGTGCTGATCCAGGTCGGGCGCGATCTGTACCCGGGCACCAGCCATGCCGCCCTGACCAGCGGCTGGTTTCTGGCCTTGTTGGGGATGGGAGTCATCGCGGGTTCGACAATCGTCATTTATTTCTCCAAACACCGGCAGGAACTGGGTCTTGTTCCGGTTGGCGGGATCGGCTTGACAATCGGCCTCGTATATCTCGCTTTTGCGCCCGCGCAAACTTCCGCGTTCGAAGTGGGGCTGCTCGGCCTTGGGGTTTGCTCCGGCCTGTTTATCGTCCCCCTCAACACTTTTCTGCAGGACCGCTCGCCCGAGGACCGGCGCGGCCGTGTGCTGGCCGCCGCCAATCTGCTGATCAATCTGGGAGGCATCGCTGCCGTCGGCTACCAGGCGCTTTTGGCAAACATCCTGCATTTTTCATCAAGGTCCCAAATGCTGGCCCTCGTTCCTTCCACGCTGCTCGTGGCCCTTTGCATCATCTTTCTGCTTCCGGAAAGCATGCTTCGCTTTTTGCACGGCTTCTGGGGACGCGTGATCTACCGCGTGCGTGTTCTCGGTGCGGAAAATATCCCCTCCGGCGGCGCACTATTCGTCTGCAATCACGTCAGCTATGTCGATGCCATCGTGCTTCAACTGGCCTGCCCGCGCCCCATCCGTTTCATGTCGTTTGACGAATTTTTTTCGGTGCCGTTGCTCGGATGGATCTTGAGGATTTCGGGAGCCATTCCGGTTTCCCCCTTGCGAGCCAAGGACGCCATTCAAAAAGCCGCCGCGAAGCTGCAACAAGGCGAGTTGGTTTGCATCTTTCCGGAAGGGGAACTGACGCATACCGGAAAGATCATGGGATTCAGGAAAGGCTTTGAACTCATCGCGCGGCGGGCGGGAGCCCCGGTTGTGCCGGTACATTTGGATTCGCTTTGGGGCTCCATCTTTTCATTCACCGGGGGGCGCTATTTTTTCAAGCTCCCAAAAAGGGTCCCGCACGCGGCCACGGTCTCGTTTGGCAAACCGGTCCCGCCGGATGCCGCCACGGCTTCCCTGCTGAAGCAACGAATCTTTGATCTGGGCGAAGCGGCTTTTCATTTCCGGCCCGAAGTCACCCAGTCTCTGGGACTGGCGATCATCCATGCCTTGCGCCAAAGGCCCTGGAAAACCTGCCTCATCGACTGCAGCACGCCCCGCAAAAGTTATTCGCGCGCCTCCGTTTTGGGCACGGCCCTGGCGCTCAGCCGTTCAATCGCACAAACACCCGGCAAGCGCGTTGGCATTGCCTTGCAACCCGGAGCGGGCGCTGTGTGGGCCAGCCTGGCCTGTATTTTTTCTGGAAAAATTCCGGTCCATCTCGATCCCAGCCTGGAACAAAACGCAACAGTGGCATTGCTGCAAAGCGCGGGCATTGAAACCCTCATTACGGATGAAGGCAACCGCGGCCGTTTCAAATCTTACCTCCGTTCGGTTTTGGATATTGCGGATTTGATTTCAAGCTGCGGCAAAACCCGGATTTTGCTCGATGCCGCAACCGCGCAATTGCTGCCTCCACGCCGCGTCCTCAACCTTCCAGGGATCGAAAACAAGCCTTGCGGGGATGAAGCCGCGCTGCTGTTCACTAACAATAACTCGCGCGCGCCCCTTGCCGTGCCCCTGACTCACGCGAATATACTTGGCAACATCAACCAGGTGGATTCCGTCAATATCCTGCGAAAAAATGATGTATTGTTAGGCTGCCTTCCCCTCTTTCACGGCGTGGGTTTGACCATGACCCTCTGGCTGCCTTTGCTGAAGGGCCTTCGGCTTGTTACCGTCCCTTCATCACTTGATATCTCAGTTCTTGGAAATGCTGTACACAGCGAAAAAGTCACGCTCCTGCCCGCGACGACTGATACCCTGGCAGATTGCGCCAATCAACTGGATCCGGCACAGTTAAGCAGCGTACGGACCGCAATCGTGGAATCGGGAAAACCCGCGCGGGATTTGATGGAGAGCAACTGGCAAAAACTTTCCATCCCGGTCCTGGAAGGCTATGGGCTGCCGGAAGCCACGACGGTCGTGGCGTTCAATCTGCCCGATCCCCACCCGGACGCAGACAGCCACCAACAAGGGGGCCGGGCGGGTTCGGCGGGACCGTTGCTTCCGGGCATTGCAGTCCGACTCTTTGAACCCGGCAGCGGACGGGAATTGGCGTTGACTGAAACCGGCATGCTCGCCATCAAAGGCATCAATGTTTTCCATGGCTATTTGAATGATTCCGGCAAGACCGCCGAAATACTCCACGATGGCTGGCTGCTGACCGGCGACCTTGCCCGTTTTGACGATGACGGTTTTCTTTATATTGAAGGACCGATTCCGCGTGCTTCCATTCCACCCCGTTTGATTCATAACACGGAAACACCCGCGAATTAATGCGGATTTACTTTCATAAAAGGGGATTCCGTTGAACCACGAAAATCTCAAACAAAGAATTGGCCGCAAAAAGTCGCAAAACACGCAAGAATGGAAGCAAGCAACAAGCAGATTGTTTTCTCGGAGTCCTTTTCTTTACGCCCTCGCGCTAATCCTGTTTTCGAATCAGCGCCTACCTACGGTAAAAACTTTTTGTTTTCTTTTGTGCAATTTGCGCCTTTTCGCGGCCAATGTCGTTTACCTCATCCGCTAAAAATAATTCAACTGTCTGCTTGCCGATTACACGATTTTACGGCATGGGTTTGTGATGCAAGGCTTTGAAGATATCAAGAATGGTTTCACCCGTATCCTGGGTGACAAGAATTGGCCGTGGAAAATACTGCTGGCCGGCTTTCTGCTCATCAACCCCTTCCTGCTTGCGCTAGCCCCCAGTTACTTCGCAGGCGTGGGCCCCGACTGGGTCAGACCGGCTTTTTTGGGCGCTCTGGCCTTTAATATCCTGAGTTTCTGGTTCCCACTCGGATTTACCTATGAAGTCTTGCGCCGCGCGCGCACGGGCAAGGGGAAACAACTGCCGGATTGGAATATCCACCGGCTTCCACGCTACGCCAAAGAAGGATCAATCAAGCTCATACTCGCCATCACCACCCTGATCCTTCCGGCCGCCCTTTGGATGGGGCTGTGCTACCTTGTTTTTATCTGGCTCTTGGACATGCCCCAGGCGCTGCTGCCCCTTTTCCTTCCACCCATCATGCTGTTTGTCATACCCTTTTGCGCGGTGGCTTGCTGCCGGTGGTTGGACGGCGCTTCCGTTTTGAATTGCGCCTTGAACTACAAGGAAAATTGGCGGATGCTCAATGCAGGATTGCCTGACTATCTTATCACCTCGGCTTTCCTCGTCGGCGTCAATGCCGTCACCACTTCGCTCTTTTTTACCATACCCTTTGCCGCCGTTTTCGGCCTCTGCCTGGTGGACACCTGGTTCGGCCCCATCTTCGCCCGTACCGCTAAAAGGCCGGTTCAAAAGCCCAAAACCCGCATCCCGCCCCGCAAGCGCGCCCGCTAGATCTGCTCGCGATTTCCCGTGAAATGACGCAAAAGGAATCTTTGTTCGCACACGGGACGAATCCGTCCCTTGCCGTACCTTTTTCTTTCGCAATTTTCGCGTGTTTAGCGGGCGGCAAGCAGGGTATAATTTCGCCATGAGTGCATTCAGGCGGCGGGTGGGCAAATCCTTGTTTTTTTTGGATTGGATTAAACGCCATCCGTTTGCCAAATGGGTTTTGGTTTTGCTCCTTGCCGTTCCAGCCGCATTTTTTCTTTATTATTCGATTTGGGCTTTGTCGTTTGATATGGAAAAGATCTCGCACATGCCCGAGACCACGATTCTGTATGACCGCCACGGCTACGTCATCCAACGGCTCTACGATGAAAACCGCATCCTGATCAGGAGTTCCCAGATTCCCGATGTGCTTCGCAAAGCGGTCATTGCCAAGGAGGATGAACGTTTCCTGTATCATCCGGGCTTTGACCCCATTGCCATCACCCGCGCGCTGTTTATCAATCTGTTCAAAGGACGGATATCCTCCGGCGCCAGCACAATCACCCAGCAACTGGCCCGCAACTCCGCCGGCATGTTCGCCCGCACATTCGACCGTAAGTTGAGGGAAGCCTTCCTCGCCCTGCGCATCGAATTTGTTTTTTCCAAGGACCAGATCCTCACATTTTATCTCAACCGCATTTACTTCGGCGGCAACCTCTACGGGATCGGCGCGGCTGCCGACGCCTATTTCGGCAAAACGCCGGATGAGTTGAACCTTTCCGAAAGCGCCATGCTCGCCGGGATCATCGCCGGCCCGAACAGTTTTTCACCCTGGAAAAATCCGGCCAAGGCCCGCGAGGCGAGGGCCAAGGTCTTGGAGCGCATGGTAAACTCCGGCTATATCAACCAAAAGACGGCCGATGCCTGCAACCGCCAGCCTCTCACCCTCCGGCCGCTTATGGACAAACCGGGATCCTATGTGACAGCCGCCGCCCTCGCTGAACTGCCCTCTTTCCTAACACAGGACTATATCTACCGTGGCGGGCTGCGCATTTTTACCACGATCGATCTCGCTTTCCAAAAGGCGGCCGAGCAAAACATTGAAAGCTCCCTGTCAAACATCGAGCGCATGTCCGGGTACGCCCATACTACGCGCGCCCAATACCTTGCAGGCCGCCAAAGCGAATCTGAAACGCCCGACTATCTCCAGGCGGCCTTCGTTGCCATTTCAAACGCGGATGGCGGGATCCTCGCCATTGTCGGCGGACGCAACTTCGATGAAAGCCCCTACAACCGGGCCATGCTCGCCCGCCGCCAGATCGGATCGACGGTAAAACCGTTTGTCTATTCTAATGCCTTCAACACGCTGGATTTCACGGCATTTACGGAAATCGACCACAGCACGTTTGATCTTCGGAAACCGGATGACACCGTCGTCCCCGTGGGACCCGACCCGGAGTTCATCACTGTCAGGCAGGCGCTGGAACGAAGCGACAATTATGCCGCCATGCGCACCGGATTGAGCTCGGGCCTGGACAATTTTTGTTATTTGTTTGAACAGGCTACGGGAGTCCGTCCGCAGGCATTTCCCTCAAGTCTGTTAGGCTCCTGCGAGGTTTCGCCGTTCGAGCTCGCAACCGCTTACACCATTTTCCCAAATCTCGGCGTCCGGATCAAACCGCACTTGATTGATAAAATCGAAACGCACGATGGCGTCCTGGTATTCCAGCACACGGACGAACGGAAGCGCGTTCTGTCACCCCAGATCGCCTTTCAGATCAGCCATTTGCTGCAGGGCATTGTCGATAACGGCACCGCCCAGCTCCTGCGCAGCGAGTTTGGATTGACGGGAGACATCGGGGGCAAGACCGGAACGACGAACGAGTACCGCGACAGTTGGTTTGCCGGATACACCAGCGAGATCACGGCGGCCATCTGGATAGGTCTGGACCATCCGAAGACCGTCATCCCCGGCGGCTATGCCGCTCGGCTGGCTGTGCCGACCTGGGCCTCCATCATGAAACTGGCCAATGATAATTATAAACCCCGGCCCCTCGCTCCACCACCCGGCGTCTCCCTCCAACAACAAAAGAAGGAGGAAAAAGTTTTCTTCTTCTTCTCAAAGTCCTCGGTCAGCGGGCAGTCGGAATACGTCCGCGACGACCAGCGCAACAACGCCCTCGCCCGGTTGGATCAAAATACAAGCCAGGCCCTGGCGGAAATGCAGAATCCCGCCAAGCCCTGGTGGCAACGCGCTGTCGATGTGCTCTGGAAACCCGATCCTGACGAGCCACAGCCTGCCAATACGGATAATCCCGATAACCCTCCGCCCAAAGCCCAGCCGGTGGATTGAAGGATTTCTGGATTGTCGCTCGCTACGCTCCTCCTAATGAACAGAGGTGACAATATGTTGAAAGATAGGATGTTAGCTAAAACGCCAACGGCGTTTCGCCTTTCAGCCCAGGGTTGCGAGGAACGAGCTACCCTGGGTAAAATAAAAAAATCATCCCGAACCCTGAAAGCGGTTCCGGCCAGTCTTCACGCAAGCCATGATACCACAACTCCTTCAGAGTTGGGGATATTTTTACAGATACCCAGGGTAGGCCCTCGCAGACTCGTGCCAACCCTGGGCTGAACGACGCTACTGCGTTGCGGTAGGCCTCCAGTTCATTCCCGCTCAAAACAGCTTTTTTGAGCGGGAATGAACGGGAAATTTTGGAGTGCGTCCGCCACGGCGGACGCTTTTTACTCGCGACCCCATGTCGGAGTTGCACTTTTGCGGAAAATCCAAAGCGGTGTCGCGCCTCCGGCTTGCCACCGCACTCCATGTCGCCTGATGGTCAAAATGATTTTCGTTATAAGATTCTGCATTTTAACATGTTGCCACAAGTGTTCATTAGGAGGCCCATCCTGGGCCGTGGCGATCCACTATTTTGATTCCACATCAACAAAATCGATGACTTGTGTATAATCGAAAACTGACAAGTGTGTTTCCATTTGTTAGGCTTTTGGCTTTTTGAACTTTTTTCCGCAGCTCTTGCAAATGTAATTGTCCCGCCCGAAGGGCAGGGGTAATGAGAAAATTATGATGGAGAATAAAGCCATTCTTTTCGAGAGGTCATTCGGCGTGACTGAGGTGGAATCACAATAGGGGCAATGTACGGGCGAAACAGCATCGCTCGCAGATGCGTTGGCGGAAGCGATAAGTTCGCGGACAGCTTCCTCATGCTCGGGAGGGACCTGAATGCGAATGCCCCCAATCGCAGTGATCGTAGTCCATGCATTTTGCGCCATGAACTCGTCGGGTATAAAAGCCGGAATCCCGCTGCCCTCCAGATATGACCTGAGAACAAGCGCCTCATCAAGACTGTATCGCGTGGCGATGGTGATCATATTCAGCCAGCCACTACCCACATCGTGTTGGGAGTTTAGGTCTCAGTTTGATTTTCCTTTGGATAATGAGATCAGATCGTCAATCGTTTTTGTAGGGAAAGATGACCCATAAGACCCCGCCATTCCGATAAATTTTTTATCCGGGAGATTCACAACAATCTCGAAATTTCGTTTTTCCTTGTTGTGCCATGTGCTCCAATCTTTCTGAGTCGCGTGCAAGGGGTCAGGGCCGTAAAATCGAAGTACAATTCCAGAGTCGCCTGGAATATACTCAGTCTCAAATCTGGTTCCCATGCTTGGAAGCATTCCATTGGGATGTTCGACACGTCCCAACTTTGCATTGGCCCAAATCGTAGGGACATCAAGATATTGTCCTGCGACCACATTGTCTTTTGATAACGCCAGAAACACATTTCCAACAAGATCCGAAAGCTCGGAATTTTGTTCATTGAAGCTTTCAGCACTGGCATTGAGAGCCAATAGTCCGAGCATGTACAGGGACAAAACTGCAGTTTTCATAATTCCCCTAACGTGAGCTTAGCCTTAAGCTTGCTTATGCATATCAAACCGCGGCTCCGAAGCAAAGTCGAATCGTTCGGCGCAACAGCCTCAAATAAATATAAATGTGACGCCACGGAGGTTGTCCTCCGTTTGCTTTGATCTGCTTCTTTCCGCAGCCATACCTTTGACGGAAATCCAAAGCGGTGTCGCGCCCCGCAGTCGCGGGGTTTGCCACCGCACCCCACATAAACCTGTGTTCGTTCTAACTAAAAGCGCATTTTGGTTTTCCTGCGCCTTGGCGTCTTATGTTCGCACACGGGACGAATCCGTCCTCTGGCGGACCCTTTGCGTTAAATCTTTTCGAGGATAAACCTCGCGGCCGTCAGTGCGGATTCCGGCCGGTTGATCCGGTGCAGATTCTCACGCCACTGGCGCCAGATCGCCCCGTTGTTTTCCAGCGCCTTCTTCACCCATTCCGCTGTCTCCGCAGGCTGCTCCGCCAGCGCACCGCCATCGGCCCGACGCACCAGCTCCCAATTCCCCTCTTCCTGCCCCGGCACAACCTGGTTGAAAATGGGCGGGCATTCGGCGGCAATCGCCTCCTGGGTCGTTGCACCACCCGCTTTGGTGATGACCAGATGATGGCTCATCAGGAGTTGTGGCATCCGGCTGGTCCAGCCGATCAGCTCCACCCTGTGTTCCTGCCCCCTGCAAATCTCACGGATATCCGCGGTTAATTTTTCGTCCCGCCCCACTGCGATGCTCAGATCGATCTCTTCATGCGCGAGCAGGCGCCGCACCAGCTCGGGCGCTTTGGCCTTTCCGGAGTTGATGATATAAAGCACTTTCGGCCGCCCTGCCGCCGGGTCCAACGGAATGCAGCGCCGTTCCGGGAGCGCAAAATCCAGTTGCACCGGAAAACCAAAGACCTTCATTTTTTCCGAGGGCACGCCCGCCTTTTCCATCAGCGCAAAGGTTTCCGTATTGGGCACGACAAAGTATTCGCTGGGGGCCCGGTACCAGAGCGAATTGATCGAAATCGAATCCGTGACCACGGTCAGATGCAAATAATCCCTGCGCACGCCGCGCCTGGCCAGCCGTTCGATCAAAAAATTATAGGCCGGATAGGTACAGCAAACCGCCGCAGGCTTTTTTTCAGCCAGGGTTTTTTCCAGCACCTTTTCCAGCGGCGCAAACGTAAACAGCGTGGACTCGAACAGGCGCGGCCTGTCCAGGAGCTTGTAAAACCATTGCCAGAGGCGTGGGGTCTTGTTGATGGCGCTGATATACAAGCGGCGCGTGAAACCATTCGTATGCGGGTAGGCGGTCTCGAACAAATCCAGCACTTCAACCCGGACTTTTTCGCCCCCCAGATGGACCAGAGCCTCACCCAAATTCCGCGCGGCCGAGTTGTGCCCTTCTCCAAAACCGGCGGTTAAAATCAGAATGGTTTTCAAGAATGTGTGGATTGTGTTAAAGCGTCGTCGCGGATTAAACCAGAGATCGCCAGCCTGCGGCTACAACAATCCTTCCGCTTCCAGTTGCTCCAGCCGCTTTTCGTTTAGATGATCGATCACTTCCTCAAGACCGGGCAGTTCGACCAGTACATTGAGCGGGAGCAGATTATCGGCATAGGGCAGACCGCTCGTTTCCACCACGCGGCGCCCTTTGGTGATATAGACCCAGGCAAAATCGTCCCCGGACACGACCCGGAATTGCAAATGATCGTCCCATAAAATATCATCGGTGGAGTGGACGGTAAAGGTGGAGGTCCCGGCCTGCGGCCCCGGATAGACCTGTTCCAGCCGGTCAAAGGTCTCCAGCCACCAAGCCGCAAATTCCTTCAGCTCCGCCTCAGTCAGGGGGCCTCCGAAAAGGCCGACATAGCTCTTGGAAATCATGGAAACATCCTACTTTGAAATCCAGAGTCGAAAACCTTAAATTCACGCGATTCTAGACAGCTTGCCAAACTTCGTTTAACGTTCTCCGTTTTCCGAACAAAGGATAAGCTATGATTTTAGTCACAGGTGGAACAGGTTTTGTGGGGCGGGAAGTGATCCGGCAATTGGCCGAGGCGGGACATTCAGTGCGGCTTCTGGTCCGCAACCCGGATCGTGCCCGGGAACTGTTTTCATCCACCTCTTGTGAATTGGCCCCGGGGGATATTCTTGACAAGCCATCCCTCGAAGCCGCCATGCGCGGCGTTCAGGCCGTCATTCATCTGGTGGGCATCATCTCCGAAGGCTGTGGCTCCACGTATCAACAGATTCATGTCGAGGGCACACGCAATGTGATCGAAGCTGCTAAAAACGCAGGCGTTAAACGCTACCTCCACATGAGCGCCATCGGCACCCGGCCCCATGCCCCGGCGCCTTACCACCAAACCAAATGGCAGGCGGAGGAAATCGTCCGCTCCAGCGGCCTGGCCTGGACCATCATCCGCCCCTCGATCATTTACGGTCCAAAGGACCATTTCACGACCCTCATTTCCCTCCTGCTTCAATTCCCTTTCAATCTATTGACGCTATTCGCGCTGCCTTGCCCGAATGACGGTGAAACCCTGCTCCAGCCCGTCCCGGTCGGCGATGTCGCCCGCTGCTTCATTCGCGCCTTGTCCAATCAAACCGCAGTCGGCAAGACATACGAACTGGGCGGTGAAACCATCACGTACGCCGACATGATGATCGCCATCGCGCGGACTGCGGGTCAAAATCCAAAGCTTGTGGACGCCGCCCTGCCCGCGAGCCTTTTCCTGGCGCCACTCCTCTTGCTGCGCGGTTACCGGCCGTTGTTGCTGCCTCTGCCTTCGGCTCTGGTCAAGGCTGCAGCCTGGCTGTTTGAAATCGTTTCCCCCATCCCGTTGCTCAATTACGGCCATGCCCTGATGATCGAGGAAGATCACCATGCGGACACCGCCCAGGCGCGGGAAGACCTGGCGTTTGTGCCGGCAAATTTTAAGGATAATCTCGGGTACTTGAACTCGAAATAGAACGGGGCGTTTTTCTCGCGCTAACCCGCAAAGCGCGCCAGGACAAATCCGCCAGATTACGGATTCGTCCGGTGTGCGAACATTCTCATCCGCAGATTTACGCAGACGAGCGCGGATTTTTAAAATCCAAACAAAAGTTTAGCCACATTCGGTGATCCCGACAGGGACTGCCGGGGTAAAACACAAGAATCACAAAGAACCATGAACATAAAACCAAGAACGATCTTCAATCTGTGGATAGAATCTCGGCCTTTTGATTTGCGCTTTTTGCGTCATGGCCTGGAGCGGTTAACGCATTTTGTTCCTCG
The DNA here is from genome assembly GCA_028713655.1 of Candidatus Methylacidiphilales bacterium. Taxonomy (NCBI): domain Bacteria; kingdom Pseudomonadati; phylum Verrucomicrobiota; class Methylacidiphilae; order Methylacidiphilales; species Methylacidiphilales bacterium. Next base: position 27,301 of record JAQTNW010000035.1, read on the forward strand.
TCGTCCAGCAGCGTTTCGATCCGCGCGGCCAGCATCATGATCTCATCTTCCAACGTTTGCATGCGATTGCGGATACGCAGCTCCTCCAATTGATCGGCAATCCAAAGTTTGTAGCCGGCCACGTTCATGACAAGATAGACCGCCTGCTGGGCCACGAGCGACCAGTGTTCACGGTATCCGGCCACGACAAGCCAGATGAAGTCGGCCACCATGAAAATCAGGAAACTGCTGGGTTTTTTAAGAAGGCACCAGTAAAAACCAAACAAGGAAAGAACTGTGGCCACCCATTCAGCGGGTGTGCTGAGGGTCAAAGTCCACTGGCCTGTGGCCAGCGATTGCCAAAGTGACACAAACAGGTTCATAACCACACACTTTCATTTCTCTTTCCTACCTGAAGCTTACTCTTCGGTTTGAATTTGAGCAAGGCACCCAAAAAATATAAGCAGGGCTTACAGCGCTTAAGACAGTAAAGACCAAACCCTCTCTGTCGGCATTTATTAACTTTAATGATATAGTTGAACGAATATCGTAATTTTAGATAAATTTAGACCTGTTTAGTCCTATAAGTCATTAATTTCACTCAAAAGCACTGTTACGTCCTATTCAATCATTCAGCCGTAGCATCCTTCCACTAAATCCACGCGTTTTTTACAAAAATACGGCCTGCGCCCCTCCATGTCCCTTCCTTCCACCACCGTTTTAACAAGTTAATAGCGGTAAATATCAGCCGCCGCTTTCGCCCCGGTCCAAATACCATCTTTGTGGTTGTCGGACGCAAGCCTTTCCCGCCATACTCGCACCTTATGCCAACCGCGCTTATTACCGGTATCACAGGCCAGGACGGTTCTTATCTGGCGGAATTTCTCCTGGAAAAAGGTTATCAAGTTCACGGCATCATCCGCCGCTCTTCCTCCTTCAACACCGAACGGCTTGAACGGATTTACCAGGACCCGCATGACAGCCACGCCAGGATGTTTCTTCATCACGGCGACCTGAGTGATTCGGTTTCGATCCTTCGGCTTGTACAAGACATCAAACCCGATGAAATTTATCATCTCGGCGCCCAAAGCCATGTCCGCGTCAGTTTTGATATTCCCGAGTTCACCGGCGACGTGACGGGGATCGGCACCCTGCGATTGTTGGAAGCAATCCGGCATTCCGGAATTCAAGCGCGGTTCTACCAGGCCTCGAGCAGTGAAATGTTCGGGCTGGTGCAGGAAGTGCCGCAAAAGGAAACCACCCCGTTTTATCCCAGAAGCCCCTACGCAGCCGCGAAGGTTTATGCCTATTGGGTCACGGTCAATTACCGCGAAAGTTACGGTATTCACGCCAGTAACGGAATTCTGTTCAACCATGAATCCCCGCGTCGTGGCGAAACATTTGTCACACGAAAGATCACCCGCGCCGTGGCCCGCATCAAGGCCGGCATCCAGAAAAAACTGTTCCTCGGCAACCTGGACGCCAAGCGCGACTGGGGTTATGCGCCCGAATACGTCGAGGCCATGTGGCTCATGCTTCAGCAGGACAAGCCGGACGATTATGTCATCGCCACGGGTGAAACTCATTCCGTTCGCGAATTTTTGGAGGAGTCCTTCCAGCACGCGGGTCTGGATTGGAAAAAGTATGTTGAAACGGACCCCAGATTTTTGAGACCCACCGAGGTCGATTTGCTCATCGGAGACGCAAGCAAGGCCAGGAAAGCGCTAAAGTGGCAGCCGAAAGTCACCTTCAAGGAACTTGTAAAAATCATGGTAAATGCGGACATCGAGGCCTTGCGCCAGGAAATGAGCGGAGAAAAAGTCCGCATGTAGTCCATGAACCTTTTGATCACCGGAGGCTGCGGTTTTATCGGATCCAATTTCATCCGTCTCAGCCTGAACGACCCCGCAAACAACGGGCTTCATATCTTCAACCTGGATGCCCTGACCTATGCCGGGAACCCTGAAAACCTGAAGGATCTGCCTGCCGGACGCCATGAGTTGATCGAGGGCAATATCTGCGACAGCGCACTGGTCCTGTACCTGCTGCGCCGCCACCAGGTGGATGCAATCGTGCATTTTGCCGCCGAATCCCATGTGGACCGCTCCATTGATGCCCCAGCCGCCTTCGTTCAAACCAATGTGGCGGGCACCCTCTCCCTGCTGGAAGCCGCGCTGGCTTATTGGAATGAGGTGAAAGCCGGCCCCAAAAGCAATTTTCGGTTTCTTCATGTCTCCACGGACGAGGTTTACGGATCGTTGGAACCAACGGGCCCGCCTTTCACCGAAAGCTCGCGGTATTGTCCCTCAAGCCCGTATGCGGCGTCCAAGGCGGCTTCGGACCATCTTGCGCGGAGCTTTCACCACACCTACGGTCTGCCGGTGCTGGTCTCCAATTGCTCAAACAATTACGGACCCTATCAATTCCCGGAAAAACTCATGCCGCTGATGATTCTTAATGCCCTGGAACGCAAGCCGCTGCCGATATACGGGCGGGGCGACAACATCCGCGACTGGCTCTATGTCGAGGACCATTGCCGCGCGCTCACGCTCATCTTGAAACAGGGGCGGCCCGGGGAAACCTACCTTATCGGTGGAGAGTGTGAACGCAACAATATCGAGATCGTGGACGCCCTCTGCGGGGTTTTGAATCAATTGGCGCCGGGAGAGGACGCTTTCGATTACAAGCAGTTGAAAACATTCGTCACAGACCGGCAGGGCCACGACAAGCGCTACGCGATGAACATTTCAAAAATTCGCCGGGAACTGGGCTGGCAGCCCCTTGAACAGCTTCAAACCGGCCTGCGCCTCACCGTGGAGTGGTATCTCAAACACCGGGACTGGTGTGAAAACATCGCCCAAAACCGTTACCAACGCCAGCGGCTAGGATTGGGACAACAAACCTGACATATGAATAAGACCAACTCGCAATTAAAGAGAAAGGGGATCATCCTTGCAGGCGGCTCGGGCACGAGGCTCTACCCCATCACACGGCCCACAAGCAAGCAGCTCCTGCCTGTCTATGACAAGCCCATGGTGTATTATCCGCTTTCCCTGCTGATGCTCGCCGGCATCCGCGATATCCTGCTCATCTCCGATCCTCAAAGTCTCCCTAACTACGAACGTCTTCTGGAAGACGGCAGCCGTCTCGGCTTGAATATCTCATACGCGCCGCAACAAAAACCGGCCGGTTTGGCGGAGGCATTTCTGATCGGGGAATCCTTCCTGGACGGCCACCCTTCTGCCCTGGTCTTGGGCGACAATCTGATTTACGGACAAAATCTCACCGAATTGTTGCAGGGCGTTTCTGAACGAACCCAGGGCGCCACCATCTTTGGTTATCGTGTGATCAATCCCGCCAACTATGGCGTGGTTGAGTTTGATGCGGATGGCCGGATCCTGTCCCTGGAAGAAAAACCGTCGAAACCCAAATCCTCCTATGCCGTACCCGGCTTGTATTTCTACGATGGCAGCGCCGTTGCGCGGGCCAGAAAGTTAAAGCCTTCTGCGCGCGGCGAGTTGGAGATCACCGATCTCAACCGCGATTACCTGAAGGACGGCCAGCTTCATCTTGAGCTCTTTGGCCGTGGCAGCGCATGGCTGGATATGGGAACCTTCGACGACCTGCTCGAGGCCGGAAACGTGGTCAAGGTGATTCAAAATCGCCAGGGCCTCAAGATCGCATGCTTGGAGGAAATCGCACTTTTTCAAAAATGGATCACCCCGGCGGAATTGGATCGGTCGATTCAAAAAATGGGGTCCAATAGTTACAGCGAATATTTGAAATCGCTCGTTGCCGAAAACAGGATTTAACGCGAAGGGTCCGCCAGAGGACGGATTTGTCCCGTGTGCGAACATAAGACGCAAAGACGCAGAAGAAGACATTTTTTGGAGTTGGGGTATGCTGCATTTATCCCCCTGACAAGGGGGAAGAAAAGGGGGTTTGCGTTGGTTGCGAAAAAGCGTCCGCCAAAGTCCGCCGCGGCCGACGGAGTGCGAACAAAAGGCGCAAGATGGAAGAAATTTTTACCACGAAATACACGAAAGGAAGACATCTGTATTTTTTGCTTAAAAACTTACAAAGTTTAAATTAGAATTGAAGTGCCATTTGCATTGCTTTTTAACAATCAGTGTTTATCGGTGTCCACCTGCTCGCGACGAATGTCGGAGTCCGTGGTTCAAAATGTCTTTTGCTATGCATTAAAATGGAACCTCATCTGAAAATCGCCTTTATACGCAGAAACTGGTCGCCTACGGGCGGCGCGGAAAATTATCTCGTCCGGCTTGTGAATCAAATTAAAGCGGCCGACTACCATGCCACTCTGCTCTGCGAATCCTGGAACCGCAATTCCGAACCTTTTGATGAAATTGCAGCCCTGTCGGTAGTCAGTCCCAATTTTTACAAACCCGCACGTTTCGCCACACTGGCCAATCAGTATCTTGAAAGCCATTCTTTTGACGTCGTCTTCAGCCTCGAACGCGGCATTCGCTCGGACATCTACCGCGCAGGCGACGGAGTCCATCTCAGTTGGTTGCAACATCGTTTGGTGGAAAGCCCGTTGCTCGGACGATTGCGGAACTTTTTCAATCCAAAAAACCAAGTCCTGAAACATCTGGAAATGGCCACATTCCATCCCTCCAACACACGGATCGTCATTGCCAATTCGGAGCTGGTGCGGGATGAAATCCTGCGATTTTTTGATTTTCCGGAAAATCAAATCCGGGTGGTGCCCAATGGTGTCGATGTCTCTTATTTTTCTTCCGGGAACCGCGCTGCCGGGCGCAGAGCCCTGGGCTGGGGAAACGCTGTATTTGTGGCGCTGCTGGTCGGCGCAGGCGCGGAACGCAAGGGCCATGCTGCGGCGCGGCGGGTGGAGGCACGTTTGAACGGAAAACTGCGATTGCACATCGTGGACAAACCCGCGCCCTGTCCTCTGCCGGATTTGTATGCGGCGGCGGATATTTTTTTATTCCCGACGCTCTATGATCCCTTTGCCAACGTGACCCTGGAAGCCATGGCGGCTGGACTTCCCGTGATCACCACGGCCTGCAACGGGGCTTCGCAGGTCATCGTGTCGGGACAAAACGGCTATGTCGTGCGCGACAGTCGCGAGACCGATACAATGGCGGCCTACGCACTGGCCTTACTGGACCCCGAACTGCGCAAACGGATCGGCCACGCCGCCCGCAAAACAGCAGAGGAATATACCCTCGAGCGAAATGTTAAAGAAACTTTGGCGGTACTGTGTCAAAAGTGTCAAAAGGGGTCTGTCAACTATTCCTGACAAGCTTTATCCATTGTTGGTGTATTTTGTGTGTGTAGATTTTCCTGAATATCAGCCTTCGCACCTGATTACAGACGTTTCCCAGATATCCTCCCGGCGGTCTGCCCGGGTCATGACATGGTAGAAAGCCCAACCATATTCAATCCGCAGTTGTCGCGCCATCGGCTTACCCTGCCATTCGCTTGGTTTCTGTCAAGAATAGTTGACAGACCCCTTTCCCTTACGCTTGTCAGGGGGATAAATGCAGCACCAACGCAATCCAAAATCAAACCTTGCTGCCGGCGCGGCGTCGCGCCGTTGAGCCCAGGAATTTCTTGCGCATCCTCAGGGTCTGCGGCGTGATCTCCAGATATTCGTCAGGCCCGATGTATTCCAGTGCCCGTTCCAAACTCATTTTGAGCGGCGTGCTGAGCTGGATTCCCTTGCCATCGCCCTGCGAGCGCATGTTGGTCAGATGCTTGGCTTTGCAGGGATTGGCCAGCATGTCGTCCGGCCGCGAATTTTCCCCGAAAACCATCCCCTCGTAAATCTGTTCGCCCGGCCCCACAAACAACTTCAACCGTTCCTGCAGCAGATTCAGCGCATAGGCGGTGGTTTCACCCGCCTCCATGGCAATCGCCACGCCGTTGGCACGGCTGCGGATATCGCCCTTGAACGGCCCGTATTCCTTGAACAAATGGCTCATGATGCCCATGCCCTTTGTCAAATTCAGCAGGTCGGTTTCAAACCCGATCAATCCGCGCGTCGGGATCACGGCCTCCAGCAAAACCGACTTCGCCTGGTGCTTCATATCGACGGTTTCGCCCTTGCGCTCCGCCAGGTTTTGCAGGACATCGCCCAGGTTTTCCGAGGGCACATCCACATAAAGCATTTCGTAAGGCTCCAGCACGTTGCCATTGATGTCCTTTTGCAGGATCACTTCCGGCCGCGAAACCATGACTTCAAATCCTTCGCGGCGCATCTGCTCCACCAGGACGGCGATTTGCATTTCGCCGCGGGCGCTGACGATAAAGCAGCCCGCCACATCGGTTTCCTTGAAACTCAGGCTGACGTTGGTGCGCGTTTCCTTGACGAGCCGTTCCATGACATGGCGCGCGGTCAGGTATTTGCCTTCCTTGCCGGCCAGCGGGGAATCATTGACCACAAACTGCATCTGGATCGTGGGCGGATCGATGGCCATGAAAGGAAGCGGTTCGCGGTCTTCGCGGTCCGTGACGGTTTCGCCGATGAAAACGTTTTCCAGCCCGGACAACCCGATGATGGTCCCGGCCGTGGCTTCCTCGACCTCGATCTGCTGGAGTCCGTTGTAGGAAAAAATCTTGGTGACTTTGCCCTTTTCCTTGTCGCCATTTCCATGCAGGCAAACCACCGGATCGCCAACTCGTACTTTGCCGCCGAGGATTTTCCCATAGGCGATACGCCCGACGTAATCGCTGTAATCCAGGTTCGCCACAAGCATTTGGAAATGGGCGTCCAGATCAGCCGCCGGCGGAGGCACGTGCGATACGATGGTTTCATACAGCGCCTGCATTCCCTGGGCGCGCATTTCATCCGTCACCGAGCCTTTCCACTCTTTCGTGGCAAAGCCTTCCTTGGCGGACCCATATAGAACGGGGAAGTCGAGCTGTTCATCCGTGGCGTTGAGTTCCAAAAACAGCTCGAATATCATGTCAAGGACCGCATGGGGGCGGGAATTTTCACGGTCCACCTTGTTGATAAACACCATCGGGCGCAATTTGGCTTCCAACGCTTTTCTCAACACAAATTTGGTCTGCGCCTGCGGCCCGTCAAAGGCGTCCACGACAAGCATCACGCAATCGATCATCCGCATGATGCGCTCAACCTCGCCTCCGAAGTCGGCGTGGCCCGGGGTATCGACAATGTTGATGTGATACTCGTGCCATTTGAAGCTGGCGTTTTTCGCCCGGATGGTAATGCCTTTTTCTTTTTCAAGGTCCATGGAATCCATCACGCGTTCAACCACGGCCTGATTGCTCCGGAACGTGCCGGATTGGCGCAGTAATTGGTCCACCAAGGTTGTTTTACCGTGGTCGATGTGGGCGATAATGGCGATATTCCGGATGTGTTGCATAGCGTTGTTCCCGGTAGGGGAACATACGGTCTAGCAGGGTCTGGAGTTTCGGCAACCCCGAAAGCGCGGCGCGGGCATCTTTAATAAACGATCGAAACGGGGGCGCCGGCGCGCACTTTGAGAATTTCCGCGGCTGGCTTTTCCCTGAAGCTCAGCTCAAAATTATCTTCACTGTTGAAAATGGCAAACAGCCGGTCCTCAGGGCCGTTGGCATAGGTTTTGACCACCGGCAATGACGAAACCTTTCCATCCATGCTGACTTTGACCAATTTCCCGGTCGGGTCTTGTTCAAAGAGCTTTCGCGGAACGTTTGTGATTACATTGCCATAATGGTCGATATGCACAACATGCGCGGTAATCTTCGTACCCAGCCGTGTGGCGGAGTCCAGTTTCAGGCGTGTAACCGTTTTCAGCGGCGGGCCAAAGTTCGACAACGTTTCTCCCGCCGCCACATGGGCCGCCACCGGGCCGTAAATGTCACGGCCATGAAAGGTTTCAGACACCATGCCGGGGCGGAAGTATTCGGGTTTCGTCAGCTCATAGACCGACTCAATTCCCTCCCGCTCCATCACACTGGTAAAGATGCCATTATCGGGGCCGATAAATATCCGCCCTTCCGTAGTCTTTAAAATGATGGCTTTTTGCTCCGTCCCAACTCCTGGATCCACCACGACCACAAAAATGCTTCCGGGCGCGAAATACCGGGCCGTTTGATCCACCAGATAACTCGCTTCGGGCAGATTAAAAACAGATATCTCATGGTTGAGATCCTCAATCCGGGCTTGCGGGTAAATCGAATAAATCATCCCCTTCATTTGGGCGACGTACGCGTCCCGGGTTCCGTAATCGGTCATAAGTCCGATCAAAGGGTGTTTTCCACTCATGGATGAATCTCCGCAGGCCGTCAAAATGAGCAGCGCCAAGACACCAGTTCCCCGCCTGACCCAACCGACGTTCTTTGGTTTCGGCATAAAGATATGTTGGAATATGGTGTGCAGGTCTGAAAATCAGGCCCATGCACCCGGCAAACCCTGGCCACACGGCCCGGCCCGCCTTCCATTAGAATTTATACACCGGGAAAAAAAATTTGAAAGTTATTCACGGAAAAATGTTACAAATGATTTTTACGCTTTGCTCGACTTCACCGTTTCCGTAGCATATCCTACCTATTCTTAAAAGGAATTGAGGCAGAGTTTAGGATTCATGACGACAACGCAGTTACCGGAATATTTGCAATTTCACGGCCAGTCCCGCGACACGGGCCGCTTGGTCGTACAAAGCTCATCCAAAGCGGGTTACATTTATCTTTTGGACGGGGATGTGGTGTATGCCGAGGCAAATCCCCAAAACGGCATGTTGGCGTTATTTTCATGCATGACCTGGCCTGACACCACCATCCGCTGGGAACCCCGCCAGGTCGCGCCCAAGGTCCAGTTCCACCTCTCGATTGACGAATTATTGTTCCAATTTGCCCAGCTCGAAGATTCCGGCCAAACCGACCAGGCCGCGCTGATCGGGCTCTTTGCCGAGAATGACAAGAACGGCGGCGTCCGGCTGATGGATCTGAGCCATTACGCGGTTTCCTTCGAGGTGTTGAACACCACCTTCAAGGGGTTTGAGTTTGTCCTGGAAAAGGAAAATACCCTGATTGGACGGCTTGATGACTGCGATGTCATCCTTCCCGAAGGCTCGGTCACCGGCCATCATTGCCGCATTGTACTTGATAAGCATTGCGTGCGGATCATCGACCTTGGCTCCACCAATGGGACATTCATCAACGGGGAGCTTATCAGCGAACACCTGCTCCAGGTCGGCGACGACTTTCAAATCGGGGCCATTTCACTAGCATTGCACCTGAGAATGCGCAGAAAAATCGAGGAAGAGGCCGGCTCTCAGCAGGTTTCTTCCCAACCCGCGGCGGTTCCCCAGCAACGGAACCTTCCGCCCCTCCCCGATTTCAACACCCAAAAGCTCGATCCCAAGCTGCTGCGGAAGCGCACCTCGAAAATAGCAGGCCCCATCACCTGGAAAAACCTGGTCGAGGATGAAAAGCGAAAGACTGGAAACACCAGCCTCTTCAGCAAGATGTTCGGAAAGAAATAATGCCCGCGACGAACGGGTATTTATTCCTTCAGCAAGCGGAGCAATTCCGAGGGTGACGCCGCTCGAAGCGGCGAGTGTCGATAGTCTTTAGGGTTCCGGGTGGCGATGGCTTGCGCCCTGAATTCCAAAGCAATAACAACCTGCATGGCGCCTTCCAGATCATTCATGGGCAAATCAAGCGCCTGGCGCATGTGGTGGGTTCCCACAGGGGGGATTTCAACAAAGGAAACCAAGTCCTTGATAAACAACCGGGCGCCTGGATCGCAAAGATAATGGAGATTGGAAAGGGAATGCCAGGCTGCAGCAGCACGACCGGGATGCCTCTCGGCCCAATCCAACAATGCAGCCGAAGCTTCGAAGTGAGGTTCGCGACGCAAGGCAACATCAAGAAGAATGTCGCAATCAATGAGAATACGCATGTCGGATGCCGGGCATGGTTCAAACCATTCCGTATTTGGCGCGCAATTTCACGGATCGGGGGTCTTTCGATGTAGTCGGCTCAAGCTTCCCGCCCCACCTTTTGGAAAAAGGCTGGCCGACTCTCCGACTCATGACTTCCCCGGCACTTTGGCGCAGCAATTGTTCCACAAGGCCGGACACACTGGTGCCATGCCTGCGGGCAGTTTGTTTGGCCCGGTGCGAAACCTCCGGATCCAAAGTCAGTGTCACGCGGATTTTCATATACTTACTCTATATGCGTATGCATATGCGTCAAGCGAATAGACTCTGCGGACGTCACGCTAGAGCGTATTCATATTAATCAGCCGCTAAAAGGCTGTACAATGCTTGAGGGATTCCGTACAAGATTGGGATGAAATCCTACAGTGCTGATTTACGGGCCAAGATAGTCAAACGCCGGGAAAAGGGG
>JAQTNW010000036.1 GCA_028713655.1 Candidatus Methylacidiphilales bacterium
CGTATTTGCGCGATATCGGCCGCGCGCAATACACCTACGCCACCGATACGGAGGCCCTGGATGCGTTCCGCAAACTGTCGTCGCTCGAAGGAATCATCCCGGCGCTGGAATCCGCCCATGCGGTGGCCTTTGCGATGAAGGAAGCGCCGAAAATGGACAAGGACCAAATTCTGCTGGTCAATCTTTCCGGGCGCGGCGACAAGGACGTGCAGGAAGCCGCGAAATATCTCCTCAAATGAAGAGCATGACAGGATTTGGGTCCGCCGAGGCAAACGTGAACGGGCGGAAGATCAAGGTGGAAATCACGTCGATCAACAGCCGGAAAGGCGCCGACCTTGCCATCAACCTGCCGCGCGAGCTCGCTGCGCTGGAATCGTCCGTGCGCGAGCATATTCAAAAGCATGTGAGCCGCGGGCGCGTGACGGTTTCTGTTTTTCTCAAAGCCAACGAGGCCGGGGAGAGAAAGCTGCGCATCAACCGGAAAAAACTGCGCGCGTATGATAGGGAGTTGAAGTCGATTGCCTCGGAAATCGGCCATGCCGGCTGCGTCAGCCTGGAGTATTTGCTTAATTTACCGGGCGTGCTGGATGATGAGAAGCACGAGGGCCAGGACGAAAAGTTCAATGCCAAGGTGCTGCAGGTGCTGGAGAAGGCTGTGGACGGCTTTCAGAAGTCGCGCATGCGCGAGGGGCATTTTCTTTGCCGTGAACTGGCGGGCCAGATGACCCGGCTCGACGCCTCGGTTGCGCGTGTCGAGGCGCGCAGGGAGGATATTCTGCTGCGCTACCGCCAGAACCTGCAAAAGCGGCTTGAGGAATCGGGCCTTCAGGTGGCTTTGGACGATGAGCGGTTGTTGAAGGAGATCGTCATATTTTCAGACCGCTGTGACACGACGGAAGAGCTTACGCGGCTGCGTGCGCATTTTGCGGAGGCGCGGAGGTTGCTTAAAACCCCGGAAGCCATCGGCCGCAACCTGGATTTTTTGTTGCAGGAGATCAGCCGGGAGGTGAATACCATCGGCAGCAAGGCAAACGATCTTGAGGTTTCCCGAAGGGTGGTGGAGTTGAAGACCGAGCTCGAAAAAATCCGTGAACAGGTGCAGAATCTGGAATAACTGCTCTCATGAATCCGGAAACCAACCCTACACGCCGCGGCATCATTTTTGTTGTTTCCGCACCCTCCGGCACCGGCAAATCCACGCTCTGCCAGAATTTACGGAAGACGCCGGACTTTGTTTTTTCCGTTTCCTGCACGACGCGCAAGCCCCGCCCGGGGGAAAGCGACGGTGTGGATTATTATTTTCTGGCGGACGACGAATTTCAGTCGCGCGTGGCGCGGGGTGACTTTTTGGAATGGGCGGTGGTGCATGGAAATCGTTACGGGACCCCGAAAGACAAGGTTCTGGACCTGGTCGGGAAGGGGACGGACGTGCTGTTGGACATCGATGTGGAGGGTGCGAGTAAAATCCGGGCCATTGCCGATCCCCGGGTGCAGGATGCGCTTGTGGATGTGTTTATCATGCCGCCGGATTCCCGGGAACTCGAACGACGCCTGCGCAAGCGCGGGACGGAGACCGAGGAACAAATCCAGGTGCGCCTGAAAAATGCGATTCGCGAGATGGGGATGTGGCGGGAATACAAATATACGGTGGTGAGTTCGACCATGGAGGAAGACCTGGCAAAATTCCGCGCCATCATGACAGCGGAACGTTCCCTCAGCAAACGATCGGAACATAAGGCATAACATGAGCAAATCGAAACGGATGATTCTTGGCATTACGGGATCGATCGCGGCGTACAAAGCGGCCGACATTGCGAGTTTATTGACGCAGAAGGGAGTGCTGGTGGATGTGGTCATCACGCAGGATGCGCAGCGTTTTATCAGCGCGATGACCCTGAGCGCCCTTACGCACCGCGCCGTGACTACGAATCTTTGGGACGAAGAGCAGCTCGGGCGCCCGACGCACATCGAGCTGGCGGATGCGGCCGACCTGGTGCTGGTGGCTCCCGCCACGGCCAATGTCCTGGCGAAGATGGCCCACGGGTTGGCCGACGATGCCTTGTCCGCGATTTTACTGGCAACCCCCGCCCCTGTGCTTGTGGCCCCGGCCATGAACGGGAAAATGTGGAAACATCCCGCCACGCAAAGCAACATGGAGTTGCTGAAAAGCCGGGGGGTACAGTGTATCGGCCCGGCCGAGGGGCTTCTTGCCTGCGGTTATGAGGGGTTGGGGCGGTTGAGCCCGGTTGAGGACATTGTTTCCGAGGCGCTGCGTCGGCTCTCCTCTTAAAGCGAAGCGTTTTGGAGTGCGCAGACATGTCTGCGCTTTGGTAACGGGCGACATGTCGCCCGTAGGGGGAAAGCGGTGTTGTGCCGCCTCACTCCAAAAAAGTTACAGGGTTGGGATTGCCACGGAAAATAACTTTGTTAGCTTGGTCAACCAACACAACGGTCTTCACAATCATCCAATTAATCTTATGAGCGGCGAAAATATTGACAATATTTTGAAAGAAACCCGGTCCTTCAAACCCAAGGCGGCTTTTGTAAAGAGCGCCTGGATCCGGTCGGAAAAGGAATACCGCAAGCTGCACCGGCAATCGCTCGAAAAGCCGGACAAATTCTGGGGCAGGATGGCGAAGGAACTGGATTGGTTCAAGCCGTGGAAGACGCTGTTGAAATGGCGCAGCCCTTTTGCCGAGTGGTTTGTCGGCGGTAAACTGAATGTTAGCTATAACTGCATTGACAGGCATGTCAAAGGGCCCCGCCGGAACAAGGCGGCCTTGATCTGGGAGGGCGAGCCCGGCGACCAGGTCACGTTGACCTATCAGCAGTTGTACACGCAGGTTTGCAAATTTGCCAACGTCCTGAAATCCGAAGGCGTGAAAGCCGGGGATCGCGTGGCGATTTACCTGCCCATGGTGCCGGAGGCGGTTGTGGCCATGCTGGCCTGCACGCGCATCGGCGCGGTGCATACTGTCGTCTTTGGCGGGTTCAGCGCGGAATCCCTGAAGGACCGCATTAATGACAGCGGCGTCAAATTGGTGGTGACGGCTGATGGCGGATTTCGCAGGGGCCAGGCCTCGGGGTTGAAGGTAAATGTGGATGCCGCGGTCACGCAGTGCCCGACGGTGAAGCGCGTGATTGTTTTGAAACGCACGGGCGGGGAAGTCGTGATGGGCGCGCTGGACCGCTGGTGGCACGAATTGATGGAGGCTGCTTCGCCGGAATGCCCGGCCGCGCAACTCGATAGTGAGCATCCGTTGTTCATTCTTTATACCAGCGGCAGCACGGGCAAGCCGAAGGGCATCCTGCACACGACGGCCGGCTATTTGTTAGGCTGCCATTTGAGCACAAAATATGTCTTTGACCTCAAGGAAGACGACATTTTCTGGTGCACGGCGGATATTGGATGGGTCACCGGCCATTCCTATGTTGTTTATGGCATACTTTCCAACGGTGGCACCTCACTGATGTACGAAGGGACGCCGAACCATCCCAAGGCCGACCGCTTTTGGGACATCATTGAGCGGCATCGCGTGAATATATTTTACACCGCCCCCACGGCCATTCGCGCCTTCATGAAATGGGGCGATGACTGGGTGAAGAAGCACGATTTGAGTTCGCTTCGCCTGCTCGGATCAGTCGGCGAGCCGATTAATCCCGAGGCATGGATGTGGTATTACAAGGTGATTGGCAAGGAACGCTGCCCCATCGTCGATACCTGGTGGCAGACGGAAACCGGCGCGCACATGGTGACCACGCTGCCCGGGGCCGTGCCGATGCATCCGGGGTCCGCGGGCCTGCCGTTCTTTGGCGTCGATATGGCTGTCGTTGACGAAAACGGGAAGGAAGTTCCCGCGGGCCAGGGCGGCAAGCTCGTCATCCGGCGTCCGTGGCCTTCCATGTTGCGTACGATTTATGGAGATGCGACCCGTTATCGGACGCAGTATTGGAGCGACGTCAAGGGCTGTTATTTCACCGGGGACGGCGCCCGCAGGGACAAGAAGGGCTATTTTTGGATTGTGGGGCGGATTGACGACGTGCTGAACGTTTCCGGGCACCGCCTGGGTACTGCGGAAATCGAAAGCGCCCTTGTCAGCCATGGAAAAGTGGCCGAGGCCGCCGTGGTTGGCAAGCCGGATGAGCTAAAAGGGCAGGCGATTGTCGCGTTTGTAACGTTGAAGACGGGGGAAACCGCGTCCGACGAACTGTTGGCCGAGTTGCGCGCCCATGTGGCCCGCGAGATTGGCTCCATAGCCAAGCCGGACGAGATCCGGTTTGCGGAGGCCCTGCCCAAGACCCGCAGCGGGAAAATCATGCGCCGCTTGTTGAAGGAAATTGCCACGAGCGGCAAGGTCAAGGGCGACATCACGACGTTGGACGACATGAATGTGGTAGCCGCGCTCAGCCAGGGCAAGAATGAGGAATAATGGATGCGCTGAAGCTTGTTGAATTAAAAATGCGCCAGGCCGGGCTGGGCTGCACGGTCATTCGCGCATTTCGCCAAAATTACCTCGCCTTGGTTTCCGGTGAGACGGGGCTGATTCCCGAGGGCTCCATCCAGCCGGTTGAAAATCTGCCGCGCCTGGAGGAATTCCGGAGGGAAATTTCAAATGAGCGGGCGTCCGAGCTTGTTTCGCAGACCGTCGTTTTCAAGCTCAACGGGGGACTGGGAACGAGCATGGGGCTCGACAAGGCGAAGTCGTTGATTGAGGTCAAGAACGGCCTGAATTTTCTCGATTTTACGGCCCGCCAAATTCTGCATCTGCGTGAAAAATTTCACGCGCCGCTTCGTTTTCTGGTGCTTAACAGTTTCAACACCAGTGTTGACACGCTCAGGCATCTTCAGACGTATCCGGATCTGGGAGGAGGAGACTTGCCGTTGCAGTTGATTCAATCGAAAGCGCCGAAGCTGTGCGCCGACACGTTGCTGCCAGTGGAATGGCCCGAGCAGCCGGAACTGGAGTGGTGTCCGCCCGGACATGGTGACCTTTACCCGACGCTTGCCGCCTGCGGATTGATGGAAAAATTCAGCCGTCTGGGGATTCGTTATCTTTTCATTTCGAATTCCGACAACCTGGGGGCAAATCTGGATCTGGGGTTGTTGGATTATTTTGCCACCTCGGAGATTCCGTTCCTGATGGAAGTTGCGGAACGCACCGCATCGGACAAGAAGGGCGGGCATCTGGCCCGGAATGCGGAAGACGGGCGATTGCTGTTGCGCGAATCGGCGCAGTGTCGCGATGAGGATGGAGCCGTATTTCAGGACATCACCCGGCACCGCTTTTTCAACACCAACAATCTGTGGGTGAGGGTGGACCGGCTGGAGCAGGAATTGAAGGCGAACGGGGATGTTTTGCCGCTGCCGCTGATCCGGAACATCAAGACGGTGGATCCGCGGAACAAAAAATCGCCGCAGGTGGTCCAGCTTGAAACGGCGATGGGCGCGGCCATCCAGTTGTTTGAAGGGGCGGGTGCGGTTGTGGTGCCGAGGCGTCGTTTTGCCCCGGTGAAAACCACATCGGATCTTCTGGCGCTGCGTTCCGACGCGTATCGGATCAACAAGGATTTCACCTTGGAACTGGCGCCGGAGCGGAACGGCGTGCCTCCCGCCATCCGGCTGGAAGACGGGCATTACAAAATGATGGATTCGTTTGAACTCGCGTTTGGAGATGCCGTTCCCTCGTTGAAAGCCTGCCAATCGTTGGAGATCAAAGGCCCGGTTCGTTGTGCCGGGGGCGTCCGCGTTGAAGGGAAAGTCAAAATCCTGAATAGCGCGCCGGAACGCAAGGAATGGAAGGCGGGGGTTTATCGGGATGCGGAAGTGGGCCTTTAGTCTGCGCATCTCACAGCTGAGCTGTGCAGACTAAATGCTGGGCGGGGCGGGCGCCCAAGCCACGAAAAATGGGAGAACCGGCCGCTCCCTCTGCCATGTTTTCGTGCCGGATGAGTGCTTGACATCATCCTCGGCCGATTCAATGTAATTTTAATATTATTGCACCGTCAACGGTGGCAACAGGTTAAACCCAAACGGCAGCCCACCGGTCATCTGGAGGTTCCATGAAATTGAAACAATGTTCATGTCCAGTTGTGTTCAGATACCGGTCGGATTAAAAAAATCCAAAGCCAGCGTTTGCCCGCGCGCTTTTTGTCTTCCCCTCATCGGGCTGAAGACGCCGAACCTTTCAATCTGGCCGGACATGGCGTTACATGCCTTTAAACGTCAACCATCAAAAAAATGAGCAAAGATACCAACCCCAATCCGTCCTCTCCCTTGAGCTTGAGCGCCGCCGCGGCGCGCAACCTCGCCACCGCTTCCGTAACCGTACCGCAAATGTCGCAGATCACGCCGCGCTGGCTGCTGCGTCTTCTGCCCTATGTGCATGTGGATGGCGGTGTGTACCGCGTCAACCATGTGGCCCGCGCCAAAAAAGGTTCCGCCGCCAACGGGCATGGCGAAGTCAAAATTGATTTGTTGACTGTTGATAGCGGGGAGCCGCTGCTGCCAACGACTTTTGTCGATTACGAGACGGACCCGCGCGAGTATCATTTGACAACGATTCAGACGGTGCTGCATACGCACACGCGGGTCACCGACTTGTACAGCAATAAAATCGACCAATTGCGCGAGCAAATCCGCCTCACCATTGAGGCGCTCAAGGAACGCGAGGAATGGGAGTTACTCAACAACCCCGAGTTTGGATTGTTGCGCGAAGTGGCGCCGTCCCAGCGCATTGAGACGCGCAAAGGTTCTCCCACACCGGATGATCTCGACGAACTGCTTACGCTGGTCTGGAAAAAGCCGGCTTATTTTCTGGGCCATCCGAAGGCCATTGCCGCCTTTGGACGCGAGGCCACCCGCCGGGGCGTGCCGCCTGTCACCGTAAGCCTGTTTGGTTCGCCATTTTTGACCTGGCGTGGCGTGCCCCTGATTCCAAGCGACAAATTGGAAATCAAAGGCAACGCCACCAGCATTTTGCTGCTCCGCGTGGGCGAATCCGAGCAGGGTGTGGTCGGTTTGCAAAAAGCAGGCGTCACCGGGGAAGTAGAACCGGGGCTTTCGGTCCGCTACATGGGGACCAATGAACGCTCCATTGCTTCGCATCTCGTTACGCGTTATTTTTCCGCCGCGGTTCTGACGGAAGACGCCATCGCGCGCCTCGACAACGTCCAGGTCGGCAACTATCACGAATATGTCTATCCCAAAGCTTGAGCAC
Source organism: Candidatus Methylacidiphilales bacterium (assembly GCA_028713655.1). Classification (NCBI taxonomy): domain Bacteria; kingdom Pseudomonadati; phylum Verrucomicrobiota; class Methylacidiphilae; order Methylacidiphilales; species Methylacidiphilales bacterium. Next base: position 7,218 of record JAQTNW010000036.1, read on the forward strand.
GAGCCGACGACAGTGGAAGGGGACTTTGCCGACACAGCGCTGATTGCGCGGTTGGCCACTGAACTCTTTAGAGGGTTCGCAGGCTCAACACAGGCAGAGCGGCTGAAAGCTCCGGCAACCCCGGTTCATGACACCGGGTTGGCTGGCGCCTATCCTCCCGAAACCAGGCCCTATGCTCCGCCGGTACATCCCGCCTCACAAAGCAGCACCCGGGAACCGGAAACCGGGGGGCATTGTCCGGGTGCGGCGGATTCCTATCCTTTCGGGGAGCCGCGCTGCGTTCCCTCTCACACCGAGTCGGAAGCCGGGATAAAAAGCCCTACAGAAACTGTAGCGGCTGAGTCTGCCCGCAGCGAGCCTTTGGCAGCGCCTTTTTATTATTTCTTGAGTGAACCAGCTTCCGTGGGCAAGAACACTGCGGCAGGTTTCAACCCCGCGTCAGTGCCGATCCGTTCAGTGTTTGACGTGGAATCCGTCCGCAGAGATTTCCCGGCCTTACACCAGCAGGTTAACGGACGGCAACTCATCTGGCTCGACAACGCGGCCACCACGCACAAGCCGCAAAGTGTGATCGATGCGACTTCCAAGTTCTACGGGCGGGATAATTCCAATATCCACCGCGCAGCCCATGTGCTGGCAGCGCGGGCCACGGAGCTTTACGAGGGCGGGCGCGAAAAAGCGCGCCGTTTCCTTGGCGCCGCGGATGCTCGCGAGATTGTTTTTGCGCGCGGCACAACCGAGGCCATCAACCTTGTGGCGCAAACCTACGGCAGAAAATTCATCGGTCCGGGCGACGAAATTTTACTCACGACCCTGGAGCATCACGCGAATATTGTGCCCTGGCAATTGTTGTTGGAGCAGACCGGCGCGGTGATCCGGGTGGCTCCGATCAACGACCGCGGGGAATTGATTTTGGAGCAATTTGCAGGGTTGATTAGTTCGCGCACGAAGCTTGTTTCCGTGACGCATGTGGCGAATGCGCTGGGCACCATCAATCCGGTGGAGCAAATTATAGCCCTGGCGCATGCGCATGGCGTGCCGGTACTGGTGGATGGAGCGCAATCGACACCGCACATGCCGGTTAATGTGCAGGCCCTGGATGCTGATTTTTTTGCCTTTTCCGGGCATAAGGTGTTTGGGCCGACGGGCATTGGGGTGCTCTACGGCAAGTCGAAGTGGCTGGAGCAGTTGCCGCCCTGGCAGGGCGGCGGGCACATGATCCAGGATGTCACGTTCGCGAAAACGACCTACCAGAGCCATCCGCAGAAGTTTGAGGCGGGCACACAGGACATAGCGGGAGTGGTTGGTCTCGGCGCGGCGTTGGATTATTTGACAGGTCTCGGCCTTCCCGCTGTGGCGGCTTACGAGCATGAACTGCTCGAATATGCCGCTGCCGCACTGGCAACAGTTCCGGGGCTGCGTCCCATCGGTACGGCTGCGGCCAAGGCCAGCGTTCTTTCATTTGTTATCCCGGGGATTCCTTCCGAGCAGGTGGCCAAACACCTGGACCGTTATGGCATCGCAGTGCGTTCCGGGCATCACTGCGCCCAGCCGGCCGTGCGCCGCTTCGGGCTGGAAAGCACGGTGCGTCCTTCGCTGGCGTTTTACAACACCCGCGCGGAAGTGGATACCCTCGTCAACGCCCTGCATCAATTGTCCAAACCCGCATGAGCCGCCCCGTCACCGTCCGTTCGGAGCAGGGCGTAAAATGCCCGGAACATGAACATGTGCAGGAATTGTCGATCTTGCCGGACAGGCCCTACGATGAATATGTGCCCGCGCTGCTTGCCTCCTACGAGCAGACAGGCGGATGGAACAATCGGGACGACCACAACATGCCGTCCAAGCGCGCCGTTGGATTGATTTGCAGGGACTTGTTGCAGATCCTGTTTCCCGGGTTTCACGATGATGACGCGGTACACCACGGAACGGTCGCAGACTTGACGAGTGACCGTTTGTCGGACATGGCTTTGCGCCTGGAGGAACAGGTGCGGCGCAGTGTCCGCATCGGCAATCCCAAAAAGCCGACCGGTCGTACCCCGCCCATCCTGAAACAGTTCTGCAAATCCCTGCCCAAAGTGCGCGAACTGCTGCGCAGTGACATCGAAACTGCCTTTGAAAACGATCCCGCCACCCTGCATCGCGAGGAGGTTATTCTATCCTACCCATTCGTTGAAGCTATAGCGATCCAGCGCCTGGCCCATGTGCTGCATAAAGCCGGGGCGCCGATTGTGCCGCGGATGATGACAGAATGGGCGCATGCGGTGACCGGCATTGACATTCATCCGGGGGCAAAAATCGGCTCGCATTTTTTCATCGACCACGGCACCGGTGTGGTGATTGGCGAGACTTGCCGCATTGGCAACCGGGTGAAGCTGTACCACGGGGTCACACTGGGGGCGCGCAGCTTCGCCAAGGATGAAGCCGGGCGGGTTGTGAAGGGAGGCAAACGCCACCCTGATGTGGAAGACCATGTGACGATTTACCCGAACTCGACCATCCTCGGCGGGGAAACGGTCATTGGAGCGAATTCGACCATTGGCGCAAACGTGTTTCTGGTTTATAGTGTCCCGCCAGATTCGCTGGTGGTTTATGAGGAAAAACAATTGGTGATCCGTGACAAGGCCATTCGAAAAAAAACGGCGGACTACGATTGGATTATTTAAAGGGTTTTTAAAGAATGAGTTCTTCCCGCTATTATGGAATCGATCATCATGTGGGCCGGACGCCGCTGATCCGCCTGCGCCATCTCTCCGAATTGACGGGGTGTGAAATTCTCGGCAAGGCGGAATTCATGAACCCCGGTGGCTCGGTCAAAGACCGGGCTGCGCTGGGCATCATCAGCGCGGCGGAAGCCGATGGGAAACTGAAGCCGGGCGGCACCATCATTGAAGGCACGGCTGGCAACACGGGCATTGGCCTCACCGTCATCGGCCATGCCAAAGGTTACCGCACTGTTATTGTCATTCCCGAAACACAGTCGGTGGAAAAGATCACTCTGCTGCGCACTCTGGGAGCCGAAGTGATTACCGTTCCTGAAAAGCCTTACAAGGATCCCGGCAATTACAACAAAGTGGCCCGCCGATTGGCGGAGGAGAAAGGCTGGTTTTGGGCGGATCAGTTTGACAACACGGCAAATCGGCTGGCGCATTACCGCAGCACAGGCCCGGAGATTTGGGAACAGACTTCGGGCGAAGTCTGCGCTTTTGTGGCGGCGGTGGGGACGGGCGGTACACTGGCGGGAACGGCTCTGTATCTGAAGGAGCACAATCCTGGCGTAAAAGTGGTTTGTGCCGACCCCTATGGCGCGGCCATGTGGTCGTGGTTCACTCAGGGCCACACTGAAATCAACGATGGTGATTCGGTGGCGGAGGGCATCGGCCAAGGTCGGGTGACGAAGAATCTGGAAGGCATTTCTGTGGATCACGCCTACCGCATTCCCGACCAGGAGGCGTTGACTCTTGTTTATCATCTGCTGCGCGAAGAGGGGTTGTTTCTGGGGCTTTCCTCGGGTGTGAATGTGGCGGGGGCGTTGCGCATCGCGCGCGAACTGGGGCCGGGCCGGACAATTGTTACGATTCTTTGCGATACCGGGGCGAAATACCAGTCCAAGCTTTTCAATGCCGAGTGGCTGGCCTCCAAGCAACTCAATCCCGGCCTACCGCTTGAATCGGTGCTGGGTTGAGGCTGATCAGATTCATTGAGCCAAGGCATAGGTCAAATGGGGGCCAAACAGGGAGGGTTCCAAAAGGAAGGAATCGTGCCCTTTGTCGGAATGGACGGTGATCCATGTTGCGGATGCCCGGGCTTTTTCGAGCAGGCGTACAAGGCGCTCTTGTTCCTTGGGATGAAAAGCCACATCCGAATCAATGCTGAAAACCAGGAAATGCTGTTCCCGGCAGCGTGAAAAAAGTTCCGCCACGTTTTTCGCGCTGCTTCCTTCCAGCAGATCGAACCATTGCCAGGCATCCAGGATGCGCAGATAGCTGTTGGCGTCAAAACGACGGATAAATTTTTCGCCCTGGTGGAGCATGTAGGATTCGACCGGGTTTTTCATTTCATACCAACCGAATGGAGGCCTGCTGCTGACGACCTCATCGCGGGCGCGTTCCCGCAGGGCATCCGGCGCAATAAATGTTTTGTGGGCGATTCGCCTTGCCAGTGCCAGTCCGATATCGGGTCGGCTGGATTCGTGGTAATCTCCGCCAAGAAAGTTTGGGTCCGATTCAATGGCGGTGATTTGTTCAAAATTCATGATGCGCTGTGAAATCGTGGTTTCGATGCCTGTTCCAATCAGGATAATATTCCGAACCCTTTCCGGATAGCGTGTAGCGAGGTGTTGGCAGAGAAACCCGCCTATTGAAGATCCGATGACGGCATGGAGGCGGTCGATTCCAAGATGATCGAGCAGTTTGATTTGGGAATCCACAATGTCTCCCATGCGGATCGCTGGAAAAGACGAAGCCCAACGACGACCGGTTGCAGGGTTGATCGATGCCGGGCCGGTCGAACCGTAACAGCCGCCGAGATAGTTTGCGCAAATCACGAAAAATTTTCTTGTGTCGAGCGCCTTGCCCGGTCCAATAAAACCGCCCCACCAACCCTCGTGAAGTTCTTCCGTCCAGCGTGTGTCGGTTTCAAGCACCTGGGTGTTCCAGCCGGACGCGTGCTGGCTGCCGGTCATGGCATGAAAGAGCAGGATCGCGTTGGAACGGTCTCCGTTCAGGCGGCCATACGTCTCATAGGCCAGTGTGAATTTTCCCAGACTACCCCCGCAGCGGAGCTGCAGGGGATTGTCCGGTTGTTCAAACTCAAAAAACCGGGTTTGAACCAGTTCTGAGTGAAGCGTGGCGGGGCCATGAGGCGCGGTCATTGCTGCGAGGCGGCCAAAGCCTGGTCGATGTCGGCTTTGATGTCCTCCACGTTTTCCAAACCGATGGAGAGCCGGACGTAATCCGGGGTAACGCCTGTTTCCGACTGCTCTTCCGGCGTGAGTTGTTGGTGCGTGGTGGAAGCCGGATGAATAACCAAGCTCTTGGCGTCGCCGATGTTGGCGAGGTGCGAGAGCAATTTCACCGAGTTGATGAATTTCTTTCCCGTTTCAAGGCCGCCTTTGATACCGAAGCCGACGAGGCCGCCGAATCCGCTTTTCAAATATTTTGAGGCGACCTGGTGGCTGGGATCGTCGGGCAACCCGGAGTAAGCCACCCAGCTTACCAAGGGATGCGATTTCAGGTGCCGGGCCACTTCGAGTGCGTTGGATGAGTGCTGGCGCTGGCGAAGAGGGAGCGTTTCCAGTCCTTGCAGGAACAGGAAGGCGTTGAACGGGCTGAGCGCCGGGCCAATGTCGCGCAAAAGGGTGACGCGCACTTTCAGGATGAATGCCACGTTTCCCAAACCGGGTACGTTGCTCAAGGCATCCCAGTATTTCAGACCGTGATAGCTCGGATCGGGTTCGGTGAATTCGGGGAACTTGCCGTTGTTCCATTTGAATTTTCCGGAATCGACAATAACCCCGCCGATAGATGTACCATGCCCGCCGATGTATTTCGTGGCGGAGGATACGATGATGTCCGCGCCATAATCAAACGGACGAACCAATCCGACACCGACAGTGTTGTCCACGACCAGCGGAATGCCGGCTTCGTGCGCGATTTTTGCCAGCGCCTCGAAGTCCGGAACATCGAGCTTGGGATTGCCGATGGTTTCGGCGTACAGGGCTCGTGTCTTTGGCGTGATGGCCTTGCGAAACGCTTCCGGATTACGCGAGTCCACGAACCTAACTGTACGGCCGAGCTTGGGCAGCGTGTAATGGAAGAGCTGGTAGGTGCCGCCGTACAGATTGTTGGCGGAAACGATTTCATCGCCGACCTGTGTGATGGCCAGCAGCGCCAGTGTTTCCGCTGATTGCCCCGAGGCCACCGCCAAGGCCCCGCTCCCGCCTTCGATAGCCGCAACGCGCTGTTCAAACACATCATTGGTCGGGTTTGTGATGCGGGTGTAGATATTGCCGAATTCCTTCAGAGCGAAACGATTGGCTGCCTGATCCGTGTCTTTGAAGACATAGGAAGCGGTTTGATAAATGGGTACGGCCCGTGAACCGGTGGCAGAGTCGGGTGTTTGACCGGCATGAAGAGCTGTGGTTTCAAGATTGTGCTGAGACATAAGAGATCCTTTTGTTTTGGGTTAAGGCTGATGGTGTTTTCCGGATGGTTCATGGGGTTATATCCAACCTTTCCGGGAGGTCGTTTTCCTCCCGGACAAATCCGCGCCGGGTTAGAATTCGTATTTGACCTGCGCTGCGACGCCTGTCTTTTCCGATGTGTCGAGTACGTTTCCGAAATAGCCATAGCCGACAGTGATGGTGATATGGTTGTTGGGCACAAAGGCCAGGCCCACGGTGTACCAATCCTCTTCGGGACGCACCAGATTGCCGATGCGCGTGTACGGATTGTCTTTCTGGCGGTATTCTCCGGCCAGCCACAACCAATCCGTGACGTTGTAGGCGATGTTGCCTTCAAAAGTGGCTTGGTAGGTGTCGCCAAAGCCCACATAACCGAGTTGTGAGGCTTCAGTCAACCTGACGCCTGCCGAAATCAGCAGCGGGCGGTCGAACACCTTCGGGAAGGTTTTGCTGGCCGTCAGAGTGAAGTCCACGCCGTCGTTGCTTTTGTATCCGATGTTGGTGAGTCCCCCGCCCAAACGGTTATTGATCTGGGCAATGCCATCATTGTATTTGTAGGAAATACCCGCTGTGATGGCGGGTACCGGGACATTAAAGCTGTTTTCAGGAATGATGAGTCCGCGTACATTGAAGTTGTACAGATAAACGTCGTCCCGTCTGATGTCGGGGCCCCCTGCATCAAGCACGGAATTACGCAGGCTGCCGGTGCCAAACCGGCTGGCGGAAAATCCGAGTTCGACGCGCTGCAGCAGGGTTTCGGTCAGAGCGAAGACTTCAATATTTTTTTGGTCTGCGTTAATGTAGGTGCCGGAAACCGAGGGCAGTCCGAAGATCTGGTCTTTGGGCCCGGGATTCACCAGGTAAGCGGTTGGGGTAATGAGGATACCGCCTGTTCCTTCGATTGTGTGGAGGGGCAGAGGCGCGCCCTTTTCATTCCTGGCGGGTGCGTCTGACTGCACCACTTTGTCGAGTTCATGTACATTGGTTTTGGGGTTTCCGGTGTCGGCGTTGGCCAATGCCGGATAGAGCAGCAATAGTGAGGCGACGACCCAGGAAATGGATAAATATTTGGCTATTTTCATGGTTTTTCATACTCCGCGAAAACCGCCAGGGGTCTGGTAAGTTCCAGCTCTAAATTTTATTAATAAGCCCGCACTGGAGTGGTGGCATGGATTCGACCTACCGGGGAGCAGGGAATCTGAGAGGCAGCCCATCCAAGGACATCCAGCGCAAATTCCATAAACCCTATCGAATACGTAGGGTATATAATTTAAGCGGTTAATTAGGTCAAAGAAAAACAATAACAACCTGCAAGATAGTAACATATGTAATGTGGACATTAGGAATCTTTTCCACGCCTGGCTGAATAACGTTGCCCCGTTGGGGCAAGCCAATCGACACGCTCGTTGAGCTCACAATGGAAGCAGGCAGTTGCCGCGTTGCCTCACGGCTAAATGACACCGAAGGGTTGGGGTGATTGAATCAAGGTCTGGATAGCAGAACGGCTGGAGAATGCGGCTCTTGTACCTTAAAGTGCCTCCCGCCTTCTGAATTCTTCTTTTTCATCCCTGTTCCGGCAGGGCGACAAACGGGCTTTCCTTGAGTTCGTAGTGTAGCGTTCCGCGCAGCATGCGCACGCAGTGGGTGAGCGCCCCCGCCACAATCACCAGAACCAGAATCAAAAATCCGCCCGTCACAACGGCGTCGAGCCGCATGTTGAATGCCAGGGTCTGCAGCCTGTGAATTTGCTCCGGCAAACTCGCGGCGCCTATTTGTTTGTCATACTCAGCGGCGGCGCTCAAGAACCCGAGCTTCGGATCCGGCGAAAATATTTTGATCCAGCCGGCGGAAAAGGTCACAGCGACGAGAAACGCAAGCGGGGCGGCGGTTACGGCCAGGTAGCGTTGTTTGCCCATCTTGATCAGGATCACCGAGCCGAGGCTGAGGGCGATGACGGCCAGCAACTGGTTGGCGATCCCGAAAATCGGCCAGAGGCTGTTGATGCCGCCGAGGGGATCGATCACACCCTGGTACAAAAAGTATCCCCACGCGGCGACAAACACAATGCTGGTAACCAGGTTCGCCGTCCATGATTTCGTGTTGCCCAGAGGTTTCCAAATATGAGCCAGCAGGTCCTGGAACAAAAACCGTCCGACTCGCGTTCCCGCGTCAATCGTGGGCAGAATGAACAGGACCTCGAACATGATGGCGAAATGGTACCAGAGGGCGAGGGCGCCCGAGTCGGCGAAGGCCTTGGAAAACATTTTGGCCATGCCGACCGCAAAGGTCGGCGCGCCGCCGGTGCGCCCGATCATTGTTTTTTCGCCGATTTCCGCCGCGAGTCCCGACATGCCGGCTTCCGTTACTGGAAATCCTGCGGCAGTGACGTGGGCGACCACTTCAGCCGCGGGGCCTTTCATGTTGATGGCAAAATATTGTCCTGGTTCAAGGGCGCAGGCGGCGGTCAGCGCCATCAGGCCGACGACCATTTCCACGACCATGGCGCCGTAACCGATCATTCGGATCTGGGGCTCGCGTTCGATCAGTTTGGGCGTGGTGCCGGAGGCGACCAGGCTGTGAAAGCCCGAGACAGCCCCGCAGGCGATGGTGATGCAGACAAAGGGGAACACAGGCCCGGCGAACACAAGCCCCGTGCCGTCGATGAAACGGGTGAGGGCTGGCATGTGCAATTGCGGTTGGAGGATGAGGATGGCGACGGCCAGCAAGGCCACTGCGCCGAGTTTTAGAAAGGTGCTGAGATAATCGCGCGGGGCGAGCAAAAGCCAGACTGGCAGTGCGGTGGCGGAAACTCCGTAGATCATCACGGCCCAGGCCAGCCGACGGTCGCTTTGCAGAAACCAGGTCTCGATGCCCGGGAATTGGTGCAGGTATTGTCCGGCCCAAACCGACGCCAGCAGGCCGAGCACACCGAGTATGCTCACCCAGCCGATACCCAGTTTTGTGTAGCGAAGGCCGCAGCCCATGAGAAAGGCAATCGGGATGGTCATCGCGACCGTGAAGACGCCCCAGGGGCTTTCCGCCATGGCTTTGACGACGACAAGTCCGAGGACCGACAGAAGAATCACCAGGATTGCCAGTACACTAACAATGCAAACGATGCCGATCTCCGGCCCGATTTCCTCCTTCACCATTTGCCCGAGCGATTTGCCGCCGCGCCGGATGGAACTGAAGAGGATGATGAGATCATGCACGCCGCCGCCGAGGGTTGCGCCGACCAGCAGCCAGAGCGTGCCGGGGAGATAGCCGAATTGCGCGGCCAGAACCGGGCCGACCAGAGGGCCGGGGCCGGCAATGGCCGCAAAGTGGTGCCCGAAGACCATCCAGCGATGGGTCGGGACGTAATCGATGCCGTCCTGGTGGGTGACGGCGGGGGGCGCGCGGTGCGGGTCGAGCACCAGGACTTTTGTGATGAGCCATTTGCTGTAAAAGCGGTAACTGACGGCGAGTGTGCAAAGTCCGGCGGTGACGAGCCAGATGGCGTTGACGGATTCTCCGCGGTTTAATGCCAGCAGGCCGATGGACAAGGCGCCCAGGCAACTGATGGCCGTCCAGAGCAGGATGGAACCGATTCGCTTCATGCCTTCTTATTAGACAGATGGGGGCGGGGTTGGGAAGCTCTTTGAGACGAAATCAGAATTCAGAATTATGAATTCAGAAGTCAGAAGTCAGAAGCAGGGCACAGTCAGAACATAGGTAACACACTTGGCCGCAACCACGTCGTGGTTGATGAAATATTTGGCGATGCCTACCAAGCTGTTTTTAGGTTTTTAATCCTCCTTTTTGCATCTTTTGCGGCTTTGCGTCTTATGTTTCGCACACCGCCCGCCGCGGCGGGCTTTGGAGGACCCTTTGCGTTAAATCTTGTTTCGGAAGTCCGTAGAAAGTGCTGGATGTCCTTCGCAACCTTTGGCATTCACTTAGGATGCGAATTTTATCGGGTATCCAACCTTCCGGCGCGCCTCATTTGGGGAACTACTTCGGAATGATGCGTCCGGCGGTGGGGTTGCAGGCCCGGGGGGAATGCTTTTATTTTATTGCCGATTACCATGCCCTGACCACGACTGAGGATGCCGGGCTGTTGCGGGACAGGATTCGCGGTGTGGCCCTGGACTTTCTGGCTTGCGGGCTTAACCCTGAAAAGACAGTGTTTTTCCGGCAGAGCGCCGTGCCGGAGGTGCATGAGCTGGCCTGGTATCTGTCGAATGTGACGCCGGTCGGGCTTCTGGAGCGCTGCCACAGTTATAAGGACAAGGTTGCGAAGGGTTTTTCCCCGAATCACGGCCTTTTTGCCTATCCGGTTTTGATGGCGGCGGATATCCTGCTCTACGACGCGGACCTGGTTCCCGTGGGCAAGGACCAAAAACAGCATTTGGAGGTGGCGAGAGACATAGCGGCAAAGTTCAATGAAAGATTCGGGGCGGTTTTCAAAATTCCGGAGCCGGACATCCAGGAAGACGCGGCCACGCTTCCGGGCCTGGACGGGCAGAAAATGTCCAAGTCCTACCATAACACCATTGAAATCTTTGCCTTGGAGAAGGAATTTCGTAAAAAGGTGATGTCGATCAAAACCGACTCCACGCCGGTGGAATCGCCCAAGCCGCTTGAAAACTCGGTGATTCTGGCTCTTGCGCGTTGTGTGGCCAGCGCGGAGCAGACGGCTGAAATGACCGCCAGCATGCAAAAGGGCGGAAAAGGCTACGGGGAGTACAAGCAGCAGCTTTTTGAATGGCTCTGGCTGTATTTTGAGCCGATGCGGATGCGGCGCGCGGAGCTGGAGGCAAGACCGGGTTACGTGGATTCGGTGCTGGAACGGGGCGCCGCCACGGCGCGGGCGCAGGCGGGCGGTGTTTTGGAGCGGGTGCGGAAGGCCGTGGGTATTCTTTGAAAAATTTGAAACTATTATGATGGATTTGGAAACAGCCGATTGGAAGATCAAGCTCCCCGTTTTTGAGGGGCCGCTCGACCTCCTCCTCTATTTGATCAAGAAGGAGGAGGTGGATATTTACCAGGTGGAGCTGGATAAAATTTGCGACCAGTATCTCGCCTATCTGGGCGCCTTGCGCGACATGGAACTGGAGGTGGCCGGGGAATTTCTGGTCATCGCCGCCACGCTGGTTTACATCAAAAGCCGCAGCCTGCTGCCGGAAGACCAGCAGTTGACCGCTGAGGAGGACGAGGAAGGGGAGGACCCGCGCTGGGAGCTGATCCGCCAACTGGTGGAGTACAAAAAGTTCAAGGACGCCGCGGGCCAGTTGGGCGAGATGCAGCAGTTGCAGGAGCGCTTGTCCTATCGGGATGTTATACCCGATTTGCCCAAGTCCAAGGAACCCGGCCTGGGTGACGTGGGCGTGTTCGACCTGGTCAAGGCCTTCCAAAAGATCCTCCAGCGCGCCCGCGAGCGCGAGGGATTCAAGGAAATCCACGAAGACCGCTTTACCGTCAGCGAAAAGATCGAGATGATCCTGAACCGGATCCAAACCGACCAGGTGATCCCATTTGAGAGCTTGTTTTCGGATTTAAGCTCGCGCACGGAGATTGTCGTGACATTTCTGGCGGTGCTGGAACTGGTCCGCCTCAAGCAGATCCGCGTCGCGCAATCTGAAAGTTTCGGCGAAATCGATCTGGTCCGCATCGATTCCGGTTTTCCGCCCGCGTCCCGGGTCGGAACAGAGCCCGATCCGCAAAACCCCGGCCAACCCATCATTGAATAAATCGAATTTATGGAATTGATCCGCATTGTTGAAGCCATTTTATTTACGGCTAATAAACCGTTAGATTTGGAGGAATTGACCCGCCTGGTCCGCGAGGGCGCGCAGGCCGAGCCGCTCCTGCAGCCCTCGGTCGAGGCGTCGGAGGACGAGGTGCGCGGGGCTGTCGATCAATTGAAGGCGGAACTGGAGGGGCGCAGCATGATGGTGCAGGAAGTGGCGGGGGGATACCGCATGGCCACGCGTGATGGGTTTGCCTCATGGATGAAGGTTTTGTTCGATGTGGCCCGCCCGCCCAAGCTCAGCCAGCCCGCCTTGGAAACGCTCGCGGTGATCGCCTACCGGCAGCCGATCTCCCGCGCGGAGATCGAGGCCGTGCGCGGAGTCGCCGTGGGCGGCGTTTTGGAGACGCTGGTGGACCGGGGCGTGGTGCGTGTGGCGGGACGCGCGGATGTGCCCGGACGCCCCCTGATTTATGAAACAACGGACTATTTTCTCGAGCATTTCGGACTAAGGGCCCTGAATGATCTGCCGAATGTTGAGGAACTCAAACGGGTTAAATTGCCGGACCCGGCATCGGACGACTCCAGCAAGCAACAAGAACTTATTCATGAACCTGCAGAAAATCAGGGATAAAATCGACGCCATTGACTCGGACCTGCTGCGCCTTTTAAACGAGCGCTGCCGGTTGTCCGAGGAGGTGGGGAAGCTGAAGCTTGCCTCCGGCCGGGCTGTGTTTGCTCCGGACCGGGAGGAAATGCTGTTGCGGCGCCTGGTCCGGCAAAACAAAGGGCCGATCGGGGCCGGGTCCTTGCGCGCGATTTACCGGGAGATTCTCTCGGCTTCGCGCAGCCGTCAAAAGCAGATGACGATCTGTTATTTTGGCCCGAAGGGCGCCTCCTGTCATCGGGCTGCGACGGAACGTTTCGGGGCCGCTGATAAATTTGTATCCAAACGCAGCATCCCCGAGGTGTTTGGTGTGCTTCAGCGCGGCGAGGTGGATGCCAGTGTGGTGCCGTCCGGAAATTTGAGCGATGGGACGGGCGATCAGGTGAACGATATGCTGGTAACCTCGGACCTGCTGATCTGTGGTGAAATTTATCCGCGGAGACGGCATGCGAACATTCACGAAGCGTGCCGCAACCGGGAGTGCCATTTCATTTTGAGCCGGGAAATGCCGCCGCCTTCCGGCCATGACAAAACCAGCCTCCTGCTTGCGGTTGAAAATGAGGCGGGGGCCTTGGATCGGGTGCTTCGCTTGTTTGCAGAGCAGGACTTGAACATTGAAAAAATCGAGTCCCGTCCCTCTGCCACAGGCAAACCGGAATATTTGTTTTTTGTTGATGTCAAAGGACATAGCCAGCAACCTAAACTCAGAAAGGCGCTGGGCCAGATTCGCAAAAAAACACGTTGGCTAAAAATCCTGGGTTCCTATCCGCAAGCGCAACATCATGTCTAAAGATTCCGAGCATGAAAAAAAGAGTCTGTTCGCCGGCCTGAAAGCACTCTTTCGGCCTGAGAAGGAGGATTTCGTCCCGAAGCCGATTGTACCACCGGCACCCGTTGCGCCATCGTCCGCACAACCCGCAAAGCCCCAGACCTTGCCTGGAGGCGAACCGTCGCTTGATTTGGCAAATGAGATGTCCGTTTTTGCGAAGCCCCCAACACTGGGCCGAAGCGTTACGGAGCGGATTACTCTGCCCAAGGAACAGCCTCCATCCCCGGATCTGGCCGCGGAGTTTGAGTTCCTCCGGCCCGGCGGAGCCGAAATTGAAGAAACCGTTCCGGCACCCAAGCCTCCGGACGTTCACATGGCAAAGGATCCCTTGTCGCCACCGCCGCCTCTGCCGCCGGGACCTGCAGTTTCCAGGCCGCCTGTTGAAGCAAGGATTGCTCCGCCTCCGATTCCGCCGCAAAAAAGCGGCGAGCCTGAAAAGCCGAAGGCGACAATTCCGGGAACAGTGCCCGAGCCTCCCCAGTCGGCCAAAAAGGAAGAGCTGCCTCTTCCCAGAGGGCCCGTCAGGAGCGGCAGAGTCATGGCGCCTGAACTGGCAGTCCAGATGAGGCGGACGGCCCCGCCTGCGCCACCCGCGCCGCCGCCGGTTCCAGTCAAACAGGAAGAGCTAAAAAAGGAGCCGATATCCGAGGCCAAGGGGAAAACCGTTCCTCTCGTCAAACCGCCTGTGGAAACTTTAAAATCCGAAGCAGGCGCCGTTCAGCCCACTGCAGTCCCATCCGATGAATTCCGGACCTTCAGCGGCGCTGAACTTGATAAAATCCGCATGCCGGCCGAGAGCGGGAAACCTGCCGCTGGCTCGAAGCAGACGGTCAGGCGCGTCGAACTGGAAGCCAACCGCGAACGCAAGAAAAAGCCCAGGGTGATCCTGCCTCCGCCTGAAGCACCTCCCCGCAGGCGGTTCCACTTCATGGTGCCCGAGTTTCCACGCTCCGTGCGCTGGTGGGCGCTGGGGCTTGTGCTGTTGGGGGTTGGAATCGGAACTTATCTCTATTTACGCGAGACAAGTGTTATTGCGCATGTGGTTCCCGGAGACCTGCAGATCGTTGACCGTCCGGCTGTGGTTTATAATTTTACGGGCAAACTGAGCCTGTTGAAATCGGATTATGCCAAGCGGGTACATCCGCTGGAAGAACAGTTGAAAGGCATCGAAGACGACCTCGCGGCCGCCCAGGCGGACATGGCGGGACGGCAGGAAAGAAAAAAGTCGCTCGAAGGCCAGATTTCTGGATTGGAGGCGGAAATCCCGAGATATGTCGATGCCAGCCAGACTGAGCTGGATGCCCTGTGGAAAACCCAGGGTGCTGCGCTTGACAGGGAGTATGCCGACACAAAGGAATCGTTGCAGAAGGAAATCGAAGACCGTGCAAAAAAATGCGGGCTGAAATACGAAAGAAACAAGGATATCGATGCGTTGGAAGTCGCGGTCAATTCGTACAAACTCTCCCTTTATGCCGCGCCCAAGGGGGTGAAAGTGGACGAGGAACGGGCGTTTGGCGAAGATATCCTAAGTCGCTGGAAAAAGTTTGAAGCGGATTGGCAGATCCGCCAGGCCGCCATCAAGGCGAAAGCCCTGGAAATCAAAAAGGAGCCCGCTCCAAAAATCGATGAGACGCGCGCCAGGATTGACGGCTTTAAGACCGATCTCTCGTCGCTTGAAACGGAATTGGTGTCCCTTCAGGACGAAGTGGATCGCTATTCGCAGGCGAAGAAGGAGATGGAAGGGCAGATCGAGGTCATTGTGCGGCAGTTTGTCACGGATCTGCTCGCAGCCCCGAATGATTTCATCAAGATGAAATACCCCATTGAAGCGGATGCGACAGTTCAAATGCACAACCTCCAGGACAAGTCGCTGGACCTGCCTCCCGGCAACTACATCTTTTTTGTCCAGGCCAAATCCCCGGATCAGATTTACTGGGCGATGAAGGAATTTGCCATCAAGGAGTATGAGAGGACGCAAATCGACATTACGCGGCAGGATTTTGTCCCGGCGCGCTCCTTCCTCAAGTAATCCCAAATCCGTGGATGTCTGGTCCCGGATGATTCCGGCGCGCTGGGAGGATGCTTGGATCGAGCGTCTTGTTTGGTCCGGCAGAGAAAATTGCGTCGTAACCCATTTGCCCGGGCATAAAACCGCCCGGGTGGAGGTTTACAGCCAGACAGCTTCCTCTTTGCGAAAACTTCAACATGCCTTCGGCGGCAAGGTGGTCCGCAGGCGCGCCGCCGCCTGGATGGCCTCGCAGCACCGCCATTTTTATCTGCCGCTGCCGCCGTATTTGTGTCTGGCTTCGGAAGCCTCCGCAGTGCCCGTGCCGCATCGCCGGTTGCCGCGGCTGATAATTCCGGCGGGGATCGCCTTTGGGACGGGAGAGCACGCCACCACCGCGATGTGCCTGCGCCGGCTATTGCGGCATCTTCCGGAAAAACCCGGAAATGTTTTGGATGCGGGAACCGGGAGCGGAATACTCGCGCTCGCGGCCGGACTGCTGGGGCATCGGGTGACCGGCGTGGATTTTGATCCGGACAGCATCCGGGTGGCCCGGGAAAATGCGGCGGGCAATGAACGGATTCCGGAGGTCCGCTGGGTTTGTTCTGATATTTTGCGCTTCAAGCCGGACCGGAAGTTTGATCTGATTGTGGCGAATCTTTTTTCCGATTTGTTGGGGAAAGCCCTGCCGCGATTCCGCCGCTGGCTGAAGAGGGAGGGGAAGTTGATTGTTTCCGGAATTTTGCGCGATCAGGAAGCGACGGTGATTAATGCGCTAAAGAAGAACGGCTTTACCGTACGGGAACGCCTCCGCAAGGGGAAATGGATTTGTTTGGTGGCTGTAATACCTCTTGGCTCCAGAGGCGGTTTATGCTAGGATTTTGAAGTGGTGAAAAAATTAGGGCTGATTTTTTGCGTCTGGGCGCTCGCGGGGACTGCGGCAAGGGCGGGCCTTTCGGATGCGGGTGCGGATACCGGGCGCAATTTCCAACCGAGCAAGCTCACGGATTATTCAAAGATGGTGTTTTCAACGAAGGAATTCTCAACCAAAACGCTGAATGAAAAGGAGTCCTCGGAGTTTGACCCCAAACGACTGTCTGGTTTCGGCACCTGGGATAACAAGGAGTTCAAGGGCACTTACAACACAAAAGAGTTCCAGGGTGTTTCCACCTATGCGGTTTCTTCCAAGTCGCCTTATTCCGCGTTAAATACCTACAATCCCGGCGGCAAGGAAATCAAAGGCAAGGTGCTGGAATTTCAGCCTGCGCGCGAGTCCGGCCAGATGACCAATTTTGCGGACAAAAAATTTCCAGGTAAAGGGATGGACGAGCGTTATAGCGGGCCCGAGCTGAAGGTCATTTCCAAGGAAGTCAAAGTCATCAATGACACCTTGAAAAACAAGGACGATCTCAAGGACCAGCGCCTGAGCATGGATCAGATCCGCGAGATACTGAACAAGAACAAGTAGGTTAGGGCTTGATGGTCAGGGTGCCTTCAGCCGAAATTTCAGGATAATTGGCCAGGATCATCTTCACATTGTAGGTGCCGGGCTTGGCGCTATTGAAAAGCTTTTCGATCGGGATTTGGCAATTGTAGGTGAGGGTTTCACCGTGATTCACAAAGCTTTTGCCCGTTGTTTGCTCAAATATCTTGTCGCCGGACCAGAGGTAGATCAGTTGGTCCTTGCCTTCAGTGACGGCGACGTCGTAGCGCTGCGCGTCGGGAAAGGAAAGAATGTAATTTTTCTTGCCCGCGTTTTTAACCTTGAAGGTGACCTTGACATCCGTTGGGGCAACGGTCGCCTGCTCCGCGGCCGAAGGCGTCTTTGACAGACTGTTGGGTTGAATGAGCAACTCCGCCTGAAAATCCTTCAGGTTGACTTCATTGGCCTTTTGCACCCGTTCCGGGTCTCCTGCAAAGATGGAAAAGCGCTTCCCGGGCGGATTGATGAATTGATTCGGGACCGATTGGCGGCTGGGGTTGACGTCGATTGCCGCCGCCCGGACGGCCAGGATCAGCAGTAAAACTGCGCTGGGTTGCCATTTCATTGAGGATTAGAATAAACATCCCCGGCCAGGATTCAATTTTTTTGCTTTTATTTCTTTGTTCCGCTTTAATCAAGGGCATGCGCATCAAAATTCTCGCGGTTGCGTTCTGGGGAGTTTTTCTGTCTGCCGCCATCGCCGGCAGTTCCAAGCCGGGGTTTGTTCTGCGGTTTTATTTGCAGTCCACCACGCAGACGGGGAGTAATTGGACGCTCGTTGAAGTGCCCGATCCACCCCAGACCATCGCGATCGAAAAATACGGTTTTCTCTCTGAAAAATACATAGACAAGGCCACTCTTCTGCCGGATGGGACGACTTTAATCCAGTTCGACAGCATAGGCGTGAATGTTCTCAATACGACCACGAGCGCAAACATCGGAAAAATCATGGTGGTGGTCTGTAACAACCGTGTGATTTACGCCCCGGTTATCGATCAACCGCTGACTCAGGGACGCATCATGCTGCCTGGAATCCAGCCTGAGGAACTCAAGCAACTCAGGGAATATATAGAGAAACACAAGAAGGGGTAAGCAGTGGAAAGGGAGGGGTCTATAGCATTATGAAATGTTTAAGCCAGATTGGGGGGATCAATAATAAGCGCTGCTTATCTTTAATTGCGGATGTTTCACCCTGTAATTGCTAGTTGCAACAAAGTCTCAATTTCCTTTTGCGTAATCCCCGATCTGTTCTATAGTTTTGTCGATGAGTTCCTTAGAAATTAAAAACCTGCACGCCACCATCGAAGGGCGCGAGATCCTGAAGGGCCTCTCCCTTACGATCCCCAAGGGTGAAATCCATGCCTTGATGGGGCCCAATGGTTCCGGCAAAAGCACCCTCGCCAAGGCTTTGGCAGGCCATCCGGACTATGAAGTCACGGAGGGGGAGGTTCTCATCGATGGTCAAAATATTCTGGAGATGGAACCGGATGCAAGGGCCCGTCTGGGCCTTTTCCTGGCTTTTCAATACCCGAGCGAAATTCCAGGCGTCACCATCGCCAATTTTATCCGTTCCGCGTTGCAGGCCCGCCTGCCCGAGGGTGAGGAACTCGATGCGGTCGAGTTTTACCAGGAACTTTATCGCAAGATGGATGAACTTGAAATGGACCGCAGCTTCACTTCCCGCTCAGTGAACGACGGCTTTTCGGGCGGCGAGAAAAAGCGGAATGAGATTTTACAAATGACCATGCTGAATCCGGCGTATGCGGTTTTGGACGAAACCGACAGCGGCCTGGACATCGACGCGCTGCGGATTGTTGCCGATGGCGTGAATCGTCTGCGCGGGCCGAAGTTGGGCGGGCTGGTCATTACGCATTATCAGCGGCTTTTGAATTATATTGTTCCGGATCATGTGCATGTGATGGTGCAGGGACGCATCGTGCGCAGTGGAGGCAAGGAACTTGCCCTGGAACTTGAAGAAAAAGGTTACGAGTCAATCATCCAGGCGGCTGGAGAACCGGTGGCTGCGTGATGCGCCGGAACACCGAACTGGAGTGAGTACAAATGAATGTCGCCGAAAAACCTGATTTGAATCTGGACGTGGAGATGGGAAATTTTTCCTATCCAGAGAGTTACGCCTTTGACGCGGGCATCGGCCTCAGCGAGGACACGGTACGTTACATCAGCGACATCAAGGACGATCCGGAGTGGATCCGCCAGTTCCGTCTGAGAGCTTTGGATATTTTTCTCAAGAAACCGACACCGACGCATTGGGCCAGCAAGGACCTGGAAAACATCCATTTTGAAAAAATCCGGTATTACCTGTCCAAGGGCCAGGTTCCCAAACGCAGTTGGGACGAAGTGCCGGATGATGTGAAGAGGACCTTCGAGCGACTGGGCATTCCCGAAAAGGAACGCAAATTTCTGGCCGGCGTGGAAGCGCAGTTCGACAGCGAAGCCGCCTACTCTAACATGAAGCAGGCCCTGACCGACCAGGGCGTGATCTTTGTGGGGAGCACCGAGGGATTGAAAAAATATCCTGAGATTTTCCGGCCCTGGTTCGGCAAGGTGATCCCGATCGGGGACAACAAATATTCCGCCTTGAACAGCGCGGTGTTCAGCGGGGGTAGTTTCATCTACGTGCCCAAGGGCGTGAAAGTCCGCCATCCGTTGCAGGCCTATTTCCGGATCAATGCCGAATCCTTCGGCCAGTTTGAGCGCACGCTCATCATTGCCGACGAAGGTTCTGAAGTGACCTACATGGAAGGCTGCACGGCCCCCAAGTTTGAGACCACCACGCTGCACAGCGCCGTGGTCGAACTGGTTGCGCTGAAAGGCGCCAAGATCCAGTACATCACCGTGCAAAACTGGAGCGCGAACGTTTTTAACCTGGTGACCAAGCGCGGCATGGCGATGGAAGAAGCCGAGATCAAGTGGATCGATTGCAACATCGGCTCGCGCCTCACCATGAAATATCCCGGCGTGATTTTGAAAGGCCGCAAGGCGCGCGGCGAAGTCCTCAGCATCGCCCTGGCCAACAACGGACAGCACCAGGACACCGGCGCCAAGATGATTCATGCGGCGGACGAAACCACCAGCAACATCATTGCCAAGAGCATCAGCATCGGCAAGGGCCGGTCAAGTTACCGCGGCCTGGTGCATATCCCGAAACACTTGAAGCATTGCAAGAACAACACGGAGTGCGACGCACTTCTCATCAACCCGGAATCCCGGACCGATACGTACCCTGCGATTTCGGTCCGGGGTGACGGGAACTCCGTCCAGCACGAGGCCAGCGTGAGCAAGGTCAGCGCCGAGCAGATTTTTTACATGCAACAGCGCGGACTCAGCGAGGCCCAGGCCATGAGCCTCAGCGTCAACGGATTCGTGAACGACCTCGTCAACCAGTTCCCGATCGAATACAGCGTCGAACTGAAACGTTTAATCGATCTTGAAATGGAAGGCTCAGTCGGCTAATTCGGAAGGTTCAAAACCTCAATATTAGACAAGGAAAACTATGGCAGATTTAGCAAACCGTTATCCGGAAAATGTTCCGGGATCGTATTACGTGGACAACCAATGCATCGACTGCGACCTGTGCCGTGAAACGGCTCCGGCCAATTTCAGCCGTCAGGACGACGGCGGCTACTCGTATGTCTATAAGCAGCCGGCCAGCCCTGAAGAGGCCGCGCTCTGCAAGGAAGCCATGGAAGGCTGTCCGGTTGAAGCCATCGGCAACGACGGCGCCTGACCCTTTTTTACTCGGTTAAATCGGGCTCAAAAGCGGCCCCGCCAGAGCCGGAGCCGGACGAAAACCCGGTTTCCGAATCTGGGAGTCTGATGAAATACATGGAAACTGTTGTGGAAGAGAAATCATCGGGGACGGCGGCAAACGCCACAGGGACAAGCTCTTCCCTGTTATCAGATCCGGTTCCCGGCCGCCAAACGTCCGAACTTCCGGCTTGGTGGGTGGAAGGGCAACTGGAAAGCTGGAAACGGTTTCAGTCGCTGCCCATGCCCAAACGCAAGGATGAAGACTGGCGCTTTGCGACGATCCAAAGCCTGGAGCTCGGCCCCTATGTGCTGCCGGATCCGACGCCCGAATCCTTCCGCGAACAGATACTCAACGCTTCCAAAGCCGATTTTGAGACGGCCGGACATGCGGTTTTTGCCAATGACGAACTGCTGTCGTTTTCCGCCATCTCGGCGGACCTGGCAGCCCGCGGGGTTATCTTCGAACCCATTTCATCGGCCTTGCGCAAACATCCTGATTTGCTGAAAAAGCACTTCATGGAACAGCCCGTTGTTTTGGGCTCTGAAAAATTTTCCGCCCTGCACCGCGCCCGCTGCTGCGACGGCATTTTGCTTTATGTGCCGAAGAATGTGGCGGTCGAATTGCCATTGGCGGCCTGGCATTGGATGACCGGCCGGAACAGTTCCGTTTTCCCGCACACGCTGATTGTGGCGGGCGACAACAGCTCGGTGACCTTTGCTGATTTTTACCGTTCGCTGGACGAGACGCCCGGCTTTGCGTGCAGTGTGAGCGATTTGATCGTAGGGCAGGGGGCCCGCGTCAATTATCTCTGCTGCCAGACATGGAGCGAAAGCGTGCTGACATTCCAGATGTGCTCGACTCATGTCGGCAAGGACGCCAACGCGAAATCGTTGAACTTCAATCTGGGCGGCTCGTTTGCCCGCATCGAAAGCCACAGCCGCCTGGCCGGGCCCGGCGCGCGCAGCGAAATGCTCGGCTTGTCCGCCTGCCACGGGCGCCAGGAGTTCGACCAGCGGACCCTGCAGGATCACATTGAGCCCAATACCTGGAGCGACCTGCTTTACAAAAACACGCTGAACCATCGCGCGAAAACGATCTTCGAAGGCTTGATCAAAGTGGAGCCGGGCGCGAAGCAAACCGATGCCTATCAAACAAATCGCAACCTTCTTCTCAGTGCCGACGCCGAGGCCGATTCGATGCCGGGCCTGGAAATCCGCAACGACGACGTGAAGTGCAGCCACGGCGCCACGACCGGGCAGATTGATTTTGAAGAATTATTTTACATGCAGACCCGGGGCATCCCGCGCCATGAAGCCGATTACCTGATATCGGTCGGTTTCGCCGAGGAAGTGCTGTCGCGCTTTGGGCGGCCCGAAATCAGCGCGCAGTTGCGCGGATTGATTGCCGAAAAATTCCTTCGCTCCAGGGGCATCAGTGTGGATGCGGTGGCCGAGGGCGGGATCGACGAAACCAATGTCCGCAGCCTGCAGGGGACGGAATAGTTCCCGGAACAAAATTTCATGAGCAAGCACGATCCGGTCAAGCTTACGCGCGACGTTGAAGCCACGCGCATCCCCAGTGGTGAGAAATTGACCCTCAAAGCCGGGCTTGAAGTCGGCATTACCCAGTCTTTGGGCGGGACCTATACCGTGGTGTCGAACCAGGGCATGGCCCGCATCGAAGCGCGCGACGCCGATGCGCTGGGTCTTGAATCGGCGAAGGACGCTGCGGATCTGCCCGCTGCCGGGGAGCCGTTGGATGGCAAACAGATCGAAGCCAAAATTTGGGAGCTGCTGAAAACGGTTTATGATCCTGAA
The DNA here is from genome assembly GCA_028713655.1 of Candidatus Methylacidiphilales bacterium. Lineage (NCBI taxonomy): Bacteria > Pseudomonadati > Verrucomicrobiota > Methylacidiphilae > Methylacidiphilales > Methylacidiphilales bacterium. The sequence goes on from JAQTNW010000036.1 coordinate 29,706, forward strand.
ATTCCCGTGAACATCGTCGATCTGGGTTTGGTTTATGACCTGAGTCTGGAGCCAAAAGACGACGGCACCCACAAGGCCCAGGTCAAGATGACCCTGACCGCGCCGGGCTGCGGCATGGGGCCCGTGCTGCAGAACGACGCCCAGAACAAGATTTTGAGCATTGGCGGAGTCAGCGAAGCCGAGGTGTTCCTCGTCTGGGAACCGCCCTGGCACCAGGGCATGATCAGCGAAGTCGGCCGCATGAAACTGGGCCTGGTTTAGGAAGTTTCACCGCAGTCGCAGAGAGCGCAGAGGAATACGGGTTTAACCGCTGATAACGCGGATTCCCCAGATTTCTGGCTTAAAACTTTCATTGAACCACGGATAAACACGGATGGACACTGATGTTGAAACACCGTGAGCGCTGAAGGCGCGGAATAGGGTGGAAAATTTTGGAGTGCGTCCGCCGCTGCGGACGCTTTGCATTTGTATTAACGTCATGTCGCTCGCGGTACATGGATATTCGAAGCCGTTCTCAAAAATCACTAAGAACCAAGAACAAGGAACCAAGAACTATTTCCCCCTTCCTCTCCCACCCAATCCCGGACTTGTCTCCAGCCCGAATCCATGCATGCTGCTGGGATCTGTGAGGTCTTCCTGAATGAAATTGCCCTAAATTTAAAATACTGTTAGGTTCAATATTATGAGCAAAATACTACAGCTCCTTGCGAAACGCTACGCCCTTTTTGCGCTACGAACACGCTCAAATCCAAATCTATCGATTTGTTTATGTATCCTTGGTGTACTCAATGCCTTTCGTAATTTCTGGATTTATTTCAGTAAAGCAGGACAGGATTATCATTTTTGATTCGGTGCATTTATGCTTGTTCTTACTCTTAGTATTTTTCAAAATATAGGTGTAAGGCTGCTATTTGATGAAATGGGAAAAGAGAATACCTAACTACCTATTCATCAAATCCCTTCCTCCACCATGAAAACCATCCTTTGTTTCCTCGCTGCCACGGTGCTTTTTTCCCCGGGGTTGCATGCCCAGAAAACTTTGGACTGGGACGCGGGCCCGCTCCCGGAAGACCAGCTTAAAACGGTGCAATTCCGCGGGTGGATACCGGGCGGCGACGGCCCTTTGAACGGGGTGGTGGTCCTGATTCCGGGCCGCCACGGCGACGGTCGTGGCATGGCGGACGATCCCCACTGGCAGGCGCTCGCCACCGACGTGCGTTTCGCCATCCTGGCCTGCCGTTTTGCCGATGGCGACCCCTTCGCGTATCAAGGCGATCAGGGACCGCTCTGCAAAGTTATCAACCAAGCGGTGGAAAAGCTGGCGCAGGACAGCGCGCACGAAGAACTGCGCAAAGCGCCCCTGGCATTGTGGGGGCACTCCGCGGGATCGAATGTTTCGGTCCGCTATTGCACCTATTTCCCCGAACGAGTGGCCGCCTTTGCCAGCATCAGGGGGACTTGTGGCCCCGGAGCCGACATGCCTCCCGGCAAAGCTGAGATCCCTATTTTTATTGCCACCGGCGGGAAAGACAAACCGGACTGGGTGCAAGATGCGCTGAAAAACTACGAGGCCGGACGTCAAAAACACGCGGTATGGACGCTGGCTCTCAATCCCAACGAGGGCCATGACATTGGGAAAAGCATGGATGTTGCCATCCCGTTCCTGCGCTCGGCCATTCGCAAACGGCTGTCGCTGGACGATACAGGCCACGGAAGCTTGCAAACCCAAGGCTCCGGCCAGGTGCATCTGGAGCGGATATCTTTTCAATCCGGCTGGCTGGGTGATCCGAAAACCTACGACATCGCCGTTAACAATGATTTTCATGGCAAACGTCACGAAGCCGTCTGGTTGCCGGATGAAGATGTGGCCAAAGCCTGGCAGTTGTATCTTCGCGGGAATTAAGAGCCCCAAATCTGGCCCTTATGAACCGGGCATCCACTACTAATGGTATTTTTTATTGCCACGTAGCCCGAGCCCTCTTTAATAGTCTGGATGTATTTAAAGTCATTGGAACTCGCCGGGTTCAAATCCTTCGCCCCCCCGACTGCCATTAACTTCCACCGCGGTGTCACCGCCATCGTCGGCCCCAATGGCTGCGGAAAGAGCAATGTGCTCGATTCCATCCGCTGGGTACTGGGCGAAACTTCCGCCAAAGCCCTGCGCGGGGCCCAAATGCAGGACGTGATTTTTGGCGGCACCGACTCCCGAAAATCCATGGGCATGGCCGAGGTGTCCATGACCTTTGCCGACTGCGAAAAGGATCTCGAAGTCGATTTCAACGAAGTCCGGATCACGCGGCGTGTTTTCCGCGATGGCCGCAGCGAGTACGAAATCAACAAAACGCCCTGCCGCCTCAAAGACATCCACAAGCTTTTCATGGACACCGGGATCGGGCGCAGCGCGTACTCGATCATGGAGCAGGGGAAAATCGACCAGATCCTGAGCTCCAAGCCGGAAGACCGCCGGGCGGTTTTCGAGGAAGCGGCCGGCATCACCCGGTTTAAATCGCAGAAAAAGGAGGCTCTCAGAAAGCTGGAGCTAACCGAAGGCAACCTGCTCCGTGTCACCGACATTATCCGCGAGGTGGGCCGCCAGATCGGCTCCCTGCAGCGCCAGGCCTCCAAGGCGCGACGCTACCAGGAGGTGTACAACCGCCTGCGCGACATCGATACGCGCCTCGCGCATCATACGTATGGCGAACTCAAGGCGAAACTGGACCACGGCGAAGCCCTGGCCCAGAACCTGCGCCGCCAATACGAAGAGACCCAGAGCGGCCTTGAGACCCGCGAGGAAACCGTCCGCCAGCGCCGCTCCGAGATGGAACGCCTGGAACAGAACATCCGCCTGCTGGATCAGGAGCGCGGCAACGCCGAGGGCCGTGTTCAACGAGCCGGGCAACAGATTACCTTCAACCGGCAGCGCATCGAAGAACTTGAGTCCCTCAAGGAACGCAATCAGGCCGAGATTGCCGCCAGCGAGGAAAAGCTTCGCATACAACGGGAACAATTTGAGTCCATCAGCGGCGAGTATGGCCGGGTCGATGTGGATATGCAGGCCATACGCAAGGAACTGGACGGCCACAAGGAACGGCTGGATGCGAGCAAGCGCGCGGTGTCGGAAAATCTGGAAACCCGTTCCAGGTTCGAATCTCAAATTTCCGGCATTGACAAGGCCATCAATGAAGCCCGCACGAGGATGGCGGGCATCGAACTGCAAAAGAAAAATTACGGCGTCCGCCGGGTCAAGCTGGACGAGGACGAGGCCTTGTTTACGCAGCAAAAATCGGAACTCGTGGCCAAGTGCGAGGCTCTTGCGCAAAAAATTTCCTCACTGCGCTCCAACGGAGTGGCTCTTTCCTCTGAAATCGAGTCGGGCCGCACCGGGCTGGCCGCGCTCGAAGCGCAACGGAATGCCGCCCGCGCCTCCTTCGATGAGACTCGCAAGCAGATGGAAGAGTTGCAGGCGAACGCGCGGGTTTTGGAGAAACTCATCGCCGCCCATGCCGGATATTCCGAGCCGACGCGGAAGGTTTTGGAATCGTATAAAAACAAGGGCGTGGTGGGAACTTTGCTCGATTTCATCAAGGTCCAGCCCGGTTATGAGAAGGCTGTTGAAGCCGCTTTGGGAGCGGCTTGCGAGGCTGTTTTGGTGGAGTCGCCCAAAATCCTGGAAAAGATCCTGGGAGAACTCGGCGACAGCGGTGTCCTGGCCTTTTCCGACCTCTCAAATGTTTCAAGCCAGCCGGCGCAGCAGCCACGGCCTGAGCAGCAGATGGAGTTGCCTCTCAATCCGTTGAAGAAATTCTGGGGCAGGGTTTCTTCAGTATTTGGCGCGCGATCTTCAGCGCCCGCGGCCCGTCCCGCTCCGATTGAAAAATCGCGAGAAATCTCCTCGACCGTGCCGTCGCTTTCCAGTTTTGTAAGCTGCGAGGGCGATGCGGGCAGGCTGGCTTTGCGCATTCTCAACGAATTTTTGCTGGTCGAGAACGAGCACGACGCAGATGCGTTGCGCAAGGTGCGGAGCGACCGTCATATCGTCACCAAGCGCGGCGAAATCTGGTATCGCGAGGGCTGGCAGATTCGCGGCATCGCGCGCGAGGACGGGCAATCGGTCTTTCAATACGAGAACCAATTGCTCGAACTGCGAAAGCAAATCGAGCCCTTGTCGGCGCGTGTGCAGGCGGCCACGCGCGAGATTGACGGACTTTCCAGCCAGATCACGGATAAGGAACAACGCATCGCTGGGTTGCAGAAGCAAAAACAGGAGATGGAAGGCCAGCTTTCCGGATTGGATTACGAGGAAAAGGGCTTTTTGCGGCAGCAGCACGACGCGGCCAACCGTCTTCAGGCTGTCATGCACGAGCGCAACAGTCTTGGCGCGCAGACCGGGACCGACCAGGAGGATTACAAATCGCTGGAGAAAAGTCTCGGCGAGCTCGCCGCCAGCCGCGAGGAAAAGGCGCGCGAGCAGGAATCCCTGGCGGGACAATTCCAACAACTCAGCCAGCAGGTGGAGCAATGGACGCAGGCTGTCACCGAATGCCGGGTCAAGGAAGCGGCGGCCTTGCAACGCCTGGAAGCCATCCGCCAGCAAAAGGAAGCCATCAGCGCCCGGCTTCATGAATTGGAGGAAGCGGTCAGCCGTTTGCTGGCCGAGACCGAGGATTACGAAGCCAAATCCAAGCAAAGCCATCAGGAGATCTTGGACGCCGAATTGGACTCAAGGAAATCGGAGGAAGAAGTCGCCGCCATCGCCGTCAAGATTCAGGAAACCGCTTCGATCAAGGAAGGCATTCAAGGAGAGCTGGTTGGAATTGAAGAGTCGCTGCGCCACGACCGCCGCCGCGCCACGGAATTGCAGACCGAATACAGCGGCGAGGAAGTCGCGGTCGCCGGTCAACGGATGAAGCTGGATGCCTTGATCGAGCGCATCAACCGCCAATACCAGGTGGATCTCGCCACCTGGAGCCCGTCCGTTACCGCGCCTGTTGAGGCTCAGCCGGAGAAAGCGGAGGCAGCGACGGAGGAGGGGACGTCCGAATCAGCCGAAGGCGAGGCGATATCGGTGGAGGGCGCAGAGCCTGTTGCCGAGGCGCCCAGCGTGCCGGAACCTGTTCAGGAAGTTGAAGAGCCCGATTGGGCGGCCCTCGAACAGGAAGTGGCCGAGCTGCGTGAAAAACTGGACCGCATGGGGCCTGTCAATGTGGAAGCGATTACCGAGTATGAAGAGCTCGAACAGCGCCATAAATTCCTCCAGACCCAGGAACAGGATCTGATCCATTCGCGCGATCAACTCCACGAGGCGATCAAGAAAATCAACCAGACCACCCAGGTGCTCTTTGCCGAAACCTTTGCGAAGGTGCAAAAGAACTTCGAGGAAATGTTCCTGGAGATTTTTGGAGGCGGGAAGGCCCATCTCGTGTTGCAGGACGAAAACGATCCGCTCGAATGCGGCATCGACATCATCGCCCGCCCTCCTGGAAAACAGTTGCAATCCATCTCGCTGCTGTCGGGCGGAGAACGCACCATGACCGCCGTGGCGCTGATGTTCGCCATTTATATGGTCAAGCCGAGCCCGTTCTGTTTCCTCGACGAAATGGATGCGCCGCTCGACGAATCGAATATCAACCGGTTCATCCGTATTCTTCAGCGTTTTGTGAAGCAATCGCAGTTCTGCGTCATTACCCACAACAAGCGCACCATCAGCAGCGCGGACGTGCTTTACGGCGTGACGATGGAGGAGCATGGCGTGTCGAAGATCGTGTCGGTCAAGCTGTCGCGCAAGGAGGAATCGCCGCTTTTTGCGGAGAATGAGGAGCATCCGCGCTCCATTGCGGATTCCATCCGTGGGGAAAGCGTGCTGCCGGAGCAGGCGATCTAGCGGTGGCGTTATTGCCGCCGATCTGATAAAATTACCGATTCCATGACTACTCCTCCCGATTTGGATGCTTTACTCGAAACCGCGCGGCAATCCGCTTTGTCGGCGGGCGCTTTGCTGCGGGAACGTTTCGGCACGCAACTGGTGGTGAATGAAGCCTCGCATCACGACCTCAAGATCCAGTTGGATGTGGACATTCAAAACCTGCTGACGCGGGAAATTCAATCCGCTTTTCCGGAACATCTGATTCTGGGCGAGGAAGGCGGCGAAGGCAGCGGGGGCAGGGGCTACGAATGGATTCTGGACCCCATCGACGGCACAGTGAACCTTGCCTATGGCATTCCGCACTTTTGCGTCTCGGTGGCCTGCCGGCTCGACGACCAAAT
>JAQTNW010000037.1 GCA_028713655.1 Candidatus Methylacidiphilales bacterium
CGCCGATCCCCGCGTGCCATCACATGATAAATGGCCCCCGCAAACTCAATCCTGACCTGCCGCGCCATATCACCTGTCTATATTCCTTCTGGGTTTTGTCAAGATAAGACGACTGACCCCTTTTTCCCGCACGGCAACAGCCTGCGCGCGCTGGTGAAGTACCTCGACAACATTTCCGACCAGGACATCCTGGAATTGAACATTCCGACTGGCATGCCGCTGGTGTATGAACTCGATGCCAACCTGAAGCCCATCAAACATTATTATGTGGGCGACCCGGAAGAAGTGGCGAAAGCCATGGCGGCAGTCGCAGCCCAAGGGAAAGCGAAATAGCTTATCAGGCAGGATTTAACGCCCTAGTGGTCTATGCGCCGTCAAGGTTCGCCAATGCGGACCCTGACAAAGCGCTTGTCGGTGTTTGCAACACCGTCCGTAATCGTCACGCACTCAAAATGGTTGCCGGCCAGAAACAGAGCATAGTGAAAAGTCATAGACTTTTCACATTCTGAAAAATCCACTTGCGTTAACGGCGATGTCCCCTGAATAGTTGAAAAAGAGTCGGGTGGTTCCTTTGCTGCCGATCTGGGTGGTGAGGCTGCCTGGTGCGACATCACTCTTGTGGAATTATGGCATGGCGTACGGGGCGCCAGGGAGAAGCGTGAACTGGCCGAAATGGAAAATGAAATTGAACACATAGGGGTGGATGCAGCGACTTGGCGGCTGGCCTTCAGGCTTGCACTCCATTGCCGGGGAAAGGGCCTCACTGTCCCAATCAGCGACATTGTCATCGCTGCCTGTGCTGTGGCATATGGGTTGGAGCTGGAACATTGCGACAAACACTTCAATGAACTCCTGCCGCTGGCTCAATCACTTTGAAGTTCCCCATCTCTGTGGATAAGGTCCCTTCACGTTTTACAGCAAACATCACAGAGATCTCATGCGGTTCAACTCATAATCGACGTTGGCGAGGTGGTAATCCAGCGTGTACTTGAGCGCGGTGCGCAAATCCGTCTTGGGTTCCCAGCCGAGCTGTTTGCGGGCTTCCTCGATCTTCGGCACGCGCCAGGTCACATCCTGGTAGGCTTTTCCGTAATAGTCCGCGCTGCTGACCGATTCCATCTGGATGCCCTTCGCGATGTCCTCATAACCCGGATAGCCGGCGACCAGTTCGACAATCATTTCTGCCAGTTCCTTGATGGAGTAGTTCATGTCCGGGTTGCCGATGTTGAAAATCTTGCGCGAGGCGCTGCCATCCTTGTTTTCAATGATGCGCATGATGCATTCCACCCCGTCCTCGATGAACGTGAAACAGCGGCGCTGCGTCCCGCCATCGACCAGCTTGATCGGTTTTCCCTTGATGATGTTGTGCAGAAACTGGGTCACCACGCGGGAACTGCCTTCCTTCGGGTCATTGATGTCGTCCAGCTTGGGCCCGACAAAGTTGAACGGGCGGAACAGCGAGAAATCGAGCCCTTCCTTTTCGCCATAGGCCCAGATGACCCGGTCGAGCAACTGTTTGATGCAGGCGTAAATCCAGCGCTGCTTGGGAATCGGGCCGAGTACAAAGTTTGTGGTGTATTCGTCAAACTCCTTGTCCTCCACCAATCCATAGACTTCGGAGGTCGAGGGGAAGACCAGGCGCTTTTTCCACTTCACAACCTTGCGGATGACCTCGACGTTGGCCTCGAAATCCAGTTCGAAAACGCGGATCGGGTCCTTCACATAAAGCGACGGGGTCGCGATGGCGACCAGCGGGATGACCACATCACATTTGTTGATGTGATATTCGATCCACTCCTTGCTGATTGTGATGTCGCCTTCGAAAAAATGGAACCGTTCATGCTTCAGGACATGGCCGAGTTTATTGTTGGAAATGTCCATGCCATAGACTTCCCAATCTTCCTTTTCGGTCAGGATTTTCCAGACCAGGCTGCTGCCGATAAACCCGTTGACTCCCAGAATTAAAACTTTCATGGCTTTGTATAGAAGGGTTGATGCTACCCGCGTGCCGGCGTGGAAGTCCATTCGTAATCGGTAATCTCAAGAGCCCCTTCCCCGGCGGCAATCACCAGCGGTACCGTGCTCGTGATCGTGCCCGGAGCGGAAGAGAGGTCCAGCGGCTTCGCCCACCAGACTTTCAGGCGGCGGCCATCGGGAAAATCCGCGAAAGCGCCGGGATACGGCCGGGTCACGGCCCGCACCAGGTTGAAAATCCTGGAAGAAGGCCAGGCCCAGTCGATCCGTCCGTCCTCGGGGCCACGCCCCCCATAATATGTGGCCTGCGAATGATCCTGGACCATGCGTGGCGCTGTGCCGGACAACAGGGCCTTCAATTGCCGGTCCAGAACAAGACGCGAAGCCTCAACCACCCGCGTCATGACATGCAAGGCCGAGTCTTCCGGGCCGATGGGGACTTTTTCCTGGTCCACAATGTCGCCCGCATCCGGTTCCTGGACCATGTGGTGCAGCGTCGTTCCCGTAAAACTTTCCCCATTCAGCACGGCCCAGTTCACCGGGGCTTTGCCGCGATATTTCGGCAGATAGGAGCCGTGCATGTTGAACGCGCCAAGCCAGGCCAGTTTCAAAACCTGCGTGGAAATCATTTTCCGGTAATAAAAGGAGAGGATCAGCTCCGGCTCGATTTCGTTGCGGAATTTTTCGAGCCATTCCTGCGTGCCGGTTTTTTGGTCATAAAAAACTGTCAGGCCGTGAGACTCGGCCAGCTCCGGGACGGAACGAAACCAGCGTTGCTCGTGCGGGTCGTCCCGGTGGGTGAAAACAGCGGCGATGTTTGCGCCGCGGCTGATCAAAAGATCCAGGCAGGCATAACCGACCTCGCTGTAAGCAAAAACGACAATGCGCGGACGTTTCGGGCTCAAGACAGTTTCTCCAGGACCTTTTCAACAATGTAGCGTGGGCGCTGCTGCACCACCTGGTAAATGCGCCCCACGTATTCGCCTATCAACCCAACGCCCGCGATGACAACGCTGACCAGGAAAAAGAGGATGGCAAAGAGGGTGAAAACGCCCTCCACCTCGGATGCGCCCGGGTAAATAAAACGGCGGAACAGGAGCACGCCGACCAGGCCGAGGCTCATCATGCAGGACAAAAACCCGACACAGGTAAAAATATGAAGCGGCACCAGGGTGAACCCCGTGATAAGGTCAAAGTTCAAACGCAGCAGCTTCAACAGGCTGTACTTGGATGTACCGGCGCCGCGGCCTGAGTGCGCCACTGAAACCTCTCCCGGATTGGAGGCGAAGCGGTAGGCCAGCGCGGGAATGAAGGTGTGCAACTCATTACTGGAGACAATCGCCTGGACAACAGGACGGCTGTAGGCGCGCAACATGCAGCCCTGGTCCTCCATTTTGATATCGGTCATCATCTCGCGCAGGCGGTTGATCAGGGCCGAGGCATAACGCCGGAAAGCCGAATCCTGGCGGTTCTGGCGCACGCCGCCGATGGAATCATGCCCCTGCCCGTAACTGTCCACGAGTTTGGGAATTTCCTCGGGCGGATTTTGCAGATCGGCATCCAGGGTGACAATGACTTCGCCACGCACCCGCTCAAAGCCCGCAATGATGGCCATGTGCTGCCCGTAATTGCGGTTGAGCAACACCACGCGGATATGATCGGGCCGCTCCTGATGAAGCGAGGCAAGGATTTCGCGCGACCGGTCGCTGCTCCCGTCATCGACAAAAATAAGCTCCCAGGATTTTCCAAGCCGGTCCAGCGTGGCGCAGGCCCGCGCAAAGAGCGGGTCGAGATTCTTTTCCTCGTTAAAAACGGGAATGACAACGGAAAGATAAGGTTGGTTCATGCGGATTGGCACACTTTCTTGAGAGCCGCCACAACGCGGTCCTGGTCCTGTTCAGTCATGAGCGGGAAAAGCGGCAGACTGGCGATCCGGTCGGATACATGTTCGGCATTCGGAAAATCCCCGCGCTTGAAGCCCCAGTTTTTTTGATAATAAGAACTGAGGTGGACGGCCTGGTAATGGAGCCCCGTGCCGATGTCATGCTCCTTTAATTTTTGCATGAAGTCGTCGCGCGAAAATCCGAGCCGGTCGGCATCGACCAGTACCGTGAACAAATGCCAGGCATGGCGGTGGCGATAAGAAACCTTTCCGGGAAGCGCAAGTGTTGTTATGGGGCCGAGCAACTCATAATAGCGCATGGCCAAAGCCGTGCGTTTTTCAATGAACCCGTCCAGTGCCGGCAATTGATGGATGCCGAGCGCCGCCTGCATATCCATCATGTTGAATTTGTAACCCGCCAGGCTGATGTCGTATTGCGGGCTGCCCTGCCTGCTGAAACGTGCCCATGCCTCGCGGTCAATCCCGTGAAAGCGCAGCAGATTCACGCGCTTCTGCATCGCGGGGTCGCGGGTGACAATGCAGCCGCCTTCCCCGGTGGTCATGTTTTTATTGGGATGAAAACTGAAAACCTGGGTATCCCCAAAACTGCCAATCCGTTTGCCGTGATATTCCGTTCCGATGGCATGGGCGGCGTCTTCGATGACGCGCAGCCCGTGTTTTTTTGCCAGCGCATAGAGAGGGTCCATGTCCACCGGAAGGCCTGAAAAATGCACAGGCATGACGGCTTTGGTTCTGGGTGTGATGGCGGCCGCAACGCCGTCCGGTTCCATGTTGAGCGTGGACCGGTTGATATCCACCAGCTTCGGCGTACCGCCGGCCAGAACAATGCAATTGAGCGTGGCGGCAAACGTCATCGAACTGGTAATGACCTCGTCCCCGGGCTTGAGGTCCAGCGCCAGCAGCGCCATGAACAATCCCGCCGTCGCGGAGGTGCAACACTGGACGCCGGGCGTTTGAAAATAATCGGAAAGCATCGCCTCGAATTTTTGGACGCGCGGGCCGGTGGTGATCCAGCCGGAGCGGAGGCAATCGGACACCTCCTGGATGGCGGCCTCGCTGATCGTCGGGCGGGAAAAGGGCAGGAAATTTTCGCTCACGGTTTTAATGGTTTTTGGATGTTGGTTTCTGTCTTGCGATACAGGCGGTAGGATTCTTTTCCAGACCGGCGGCCCTCCCAAAACAACCGCCAGGACCCCTCCGGCGGAGGCCCCATCAGGTTGCCGGTCCGATAATCCCCCTGCATGAGAAAAACATCGCATTTCGCGTAATTGGCGGCATCGACTTCCGCGCGCCGCGTTTGGAGCCCGGCATAATATTCCAACAGCGCCCGCTGCGGTTCCCCCAGTCCACGGCTTCCGACCGGGCCGGAATAACCGCCCAGCGTCTGGCGGAGATCGACAAAAGTTTTCCGGTAACTCATATCCCAATTGATGGTAGGCAGCCAAAGGGTCATGACAAGGAGGTAGATCAATGCCAGCCCCGCCGTCCAGTTGATGAGGAGGGGGAATGGCCGGGCCGAGCGCGCGCCCAGCAGGACAAAAATCCAAAAGCCCGTCCCAATCAATGCGGCGGCCAACATCCCGCCATGAACGGCAAGCTGGTAGTCCGGAATCTTGCTGTGAAAAAATTGCCAGAAGATGCCGGGAACATGGGTCAACTGCGCAACCCAACCAAGCCAGACAAACGCAGCCAGCGGCGAAAACGCAATGAGGATCAGAAGTCTCCACCCGCGGCACACAAGGTCCGGCAGGGATTCCAGATGTCTCGTACCCAGCAAGGCAATGGGCAGCAACAACGGCAGGCCGTAGATTTCACGCTTCTGTCCGGAGAGAGTCAAAACCACGATCAAAACGAGAAAGCCCGCCAGAGGCAGGCTGACTTCAGCGGAAGTCCAGCCACGGATTTTTTCCTTCCACAGCGTCCAGAGCATCAGCGGAAAGCCGGGCAGGGCAAACCAAAGCAATTGAACAAAATAAAAACCATAGGTGACATGGTCGGTTGCTTCCCGTTGTCCCGTAAAACGGCCAAGGTTTTGTACCCAGAACCATTGGGCAAACAGATCGGGTGAACGTTCATACAATAGAGCCGGCCAGATCAGCACCCAGGGCAGCGCGCTGATTACCGCAACGGCCAGGCTGGCCCAATAACCGCGCGTGCGCCACACCCCTGAAACAACCGGCAGCAGCAGGCACGTCAGACCAAGGACCCCCGGCCCTATCAAGCCTTTGGATAAAAAGGCAATCCCCGTTCCCGCGCCCAACAACAAGCCGCCGGCCAGCGGGCGGCGCAGAGCCATCGCTAGACCCAGATAAGCCATGGCCATGCCGGCCAGCAAGGCGATATCCGTCACCATCATGTGGCCGATATGGAGCAAACCGGGGCTGGCGATCAGCAGGAGCGGCGCAATCCAACCCTTGCCGGGCCCGTAGAGCAGGCGCCCCGCACAACCCAGGCAGACAAAAGTGATGAGATGGAACAGAACGATGGAAAGCCGGGCCGCTTCGTAGGGTTGAAAGGGCGGAGCAAGCAAGCGCATAAAACCCGCGGCTGTCGCATAGAGCAGCGGAGGTTTTTCCATGAAGGGTTCGCCCCCCAGGGTAGGCACAATGAGATCCCCGGTTTTTGCAATATGAAACACCAACCCGAAGGAATAGGCCTCATCCGCCTTCCAAGGCTCGCGCCCGAAAAGTCCCGGCAGCAGCCAGGCTGCAAAGAGCAGGATCAGAATCGCTTTCTGCATCGCATTCCTGCAGCCGTCCTGCCGCTCTTCAATTTTCTGTGACCCTTCCATGTTCAAGCCATTACTCCCAACCTGCATATTTGATACTCATTTAAATGAGTCAACCTGTTAGCACCGGGACGCAACAACCGAAAGGCACGCGCTTGGCCCATGCAGATTATTGCAAAACCGCTTCCAACTAAGGCAGTTCCAATTCAAAAATCAAAGCAAAACACCCATTCAGGCGGTTTTGCTTACAGCCCGGATGTCGGAGTCCGTGGCTCTGTTCCAAGTTTTAAGTTTCGATCCTTGACCTTCCGCGAAGGAGGTTCGCGGGCAATTCGGAGGGCGTGCGAACGGATTAGGCGTTGATTTTACAACCGCTAAATCGTAGCATATAAGCATGCTGCATCAAACCGTTGACCTGCGAAGTTTGGAGCTTCACAAGGCGATTGCACAGAAGCTGCGTGGACAGCCTTCATTGCTGCAGACTGCCCGCAACAACGTGTCCCGTTGGCTGGCCCGCGACAGTTCCAGCCCCTACGACCCGGTCTCGGAGTGGAATGAAATTCTGACCCGGTGGTCTTTTGACGACATCCTTGCCCTTTTGGAAAGCGAGGACGAAGAAGCGGCACGGCTTCGCCAGTCCAGCCCTTTCCCGGGAGTTTTGAATGAAAGCGAGCGGCTCGCTATTCTGCGCAAGTATGAACCATTCCGAATTTGAACATATTGTCCGGGCGGCTTCATCTGTTACCAAAGAAAAGGAATTCATCGTCATCGGCAGCCAATCGGTGTTGGGGAAACTGCCCGACGCACCCCGAACCCTGCGACAATCCGTTGAATTGGATCTTTATCCAAAACATCGCCCCGATTTGGCTATTTTGATTGCCACTGCCGGCCAGGAACAAAAAGCGCTTCTAACCCAAAGATGGAAAATGATCCAGACCCGGAAGCAGGTCAAGACTCAGGAAAGACTCCAGGAAATCCGGAATAAAATAAGACAGAAACATCCGGGTTAAATCCTGTTCCTTTTTCGCGTGGTTCGCGGACAAGGCCAAACTCCAGCCCAGAAAATGCCTTGCTTCCTGCGGCGCTTGATCTTATGTTATGCGTCATGAGAGCAACCTTACAGTCCGGCGCTGCCCAGCCCTTCCAGGCCGGCGCCACGCTCTCGATTTCCATTATTATTGCGATTCAAACCGCCTGACAGGCGTTTGACCTTCGTGCAGCCTGCCAAACGCTTTTATCACAGGATGAGCACTAATTTTCAGTACCCTTAAAAAACATGAAACAACCTCCAGTCACCATCTACGACACGACCCTGCGGGACGGTTCCCAGGGAGAGGGCATTAACTTTTCCCTGGCCGACAAACTCAGGCTGGCGGAGCGCTTGTGCGCGTTCGGCGTCCATTATATCGAGGGCGGCTGGCCCGGATCGAACGAAAAGGACATCGCCTTTTTCTCCGAAGCCTCGCGCAAAAATTGGGGCGCCACAAAAATCGCGGCCTTCGGAAGCACCCGCAAAGCCGGTGTCGCGGTTGAGCAGGACCCGCAGGTACGCATGTTGTTGGATGCCGAAACGCCCGTCGTGACTTTTTTTGGAAAGTCATGGCTGTTGCATGTTGAAAAAGTCCTCCGCACCACGGCGGAAGAAAATCTGCGCATGATCTTTGACACCGTCGCGCACCTCAAAAAGCACGGGCGCGAGGTGATCTACGATGCCGAGCATTTTTTCGACGGCTATAAAGCCGACCCGGCCTATGCCCTGAAAACTCTTCAAGCAGCCCAGGACGCCGGCGCAGAATACCTCGTGCTGTGCGACACCAACGGCGGCAGCCTGCCCGGGGAAGTGCGTGAAATCACAAAAACCGTCGCTGAGAAAGTGAAAGCAAAGCTGGGTATCCACACGCATAATGACTGCGGGTTGGGAGTGGCCAACGCACTGGCTGCCGTTGAAAACGGCGCCTTGCAGGTCCAAGGCACCATGAACGGGTTCGGCGAACGCACCGGGAACTGCAACCTGACAACCGTCATCCCGTTGTTGGAGCTAAAAATGGGCCTGCCCGCTCTGCCACAGGGGCATCTGCGCCAGTTGTGCGAGGTTTCGCGCTTTGTGGACGAAATCGCCAACCTGCACCACGACAGCCGGGCGCCGTTTGTCGGGCTTTCCTCCTTCGCTCACAAGGGCGGGATGCATGTCAATGCGGTGAATAAAACCGACGTCAGTTACGAGCATATCGAGCCCAGGCTTGTGGGCAACCGGCAGCGCATCCTGGTCGGCGAATTGTCCGGCCGCACCAACGTCATGCTGAAAGCCCGCGAGCTCGGGCTTCATCTGGAGGAAAAAGACCCCGCCACCCGGAAAATCCTGGATCGGATCAAGACCCTGGAAATGGAAGGGTATGAATTTGAAGCGGCAGACGCTTCGTTTGAACTGCTGGTCCGAAAGGCCTTAAAGCCGCACAAGCCCTTCTTTGAACTGGAGGAATACCACACCACCATCCGCAAAAACATGGCGCATGACTTCAGCACCTGCGAAGCCACGTTGAGAATCCGCATCCAGGGGAACCTCGTGCATACGGTCGCCGAGGGGGATGGGCCCATCAATGCGCTCGATCAATCCTTCCGCAGCGCTCTGATGCAACACTATCCCCAAATCGCCCGCGTCTCACTCATCGATTACAAGGTGCGCATCCTCAACACGGGATCCGGCACGGCTGCGCGCACGCGCGTGCTGATTGAATCGTCCGACGGCCACCATGAATGGGGAACCGTCGGGGTGTCCGACAACGTGATTGAAGCGAGCTGGCTGGCCCTGTCAGACAGCGTGGAATACTATCTCTTGAAACAACAGGAAAACTGATCCGCCCGGACGGCTGGCTTTCCCGCGGGAAAATGGATTATTCCCACTTGACGTACTGATCGGGCTTCTCCGTTTCCTCGTCCTCGGCCTCATCGGCGGCTTTGATCGCGCGCTTCAAATAGACCATCCATGTAAGCCCTCCAATGAAAAGGCCCAAGCCAAGCGGCAAGAGGGCAAAGACCACGACAAAAGCCCAACCCAGAACCTCAAAGGCTTCGTGGATTGAAAGTTTTTGCGAGGTGAGCAGGCTGAGAATGGCAAACCCGATCGGAACGATGGTAAGCAAAATCCCAACGCCCGTTATCATGTTAGCCAAATTGAACCGTTTTTCCAAGTTCGCCTTCATCGCGTGATTCCTTTTTTAATTGCGGACCGCATTTTCAATTGGAGTCTTCGTATCCAGTGTCAAAATAATCGACATCGCCAGTTTTTAGCGAGTTCGCAGGCCTGTCAATCCGGATTTTTCTCCCGGCCCGGTTTGTTAGAAGGCCCGTCCGGGAAAATATCCCTCGCAACTGCCTGAAGCTCGTAAACCATGTTTTGCAGGATATCCGAGGATTGCTTCATTTTCTCCAGATAATCGGCAAATCGCGGGTTTTCCCCGCCGTATTTTTCAAGCAGGGGAAGATACCCGATCAGGGGGCTCAATTGATTGCTCAAGCGGTGGATCATGCCGCGAATCTCGCCTCCCCGTTCCCGTTTCAGCCATAATTCCAAAATTTCCCAGTCCGAGGGCCTTGTAATCTTCAGATTCAGGCGCCCGCTCTCTGCCAGATAAACCGGGTGGCCCAGCCGTTCCACCGCAGCCGCATCATCCGTGACGGGAACCCCCGCGGCCTGCACCTTGGCATACGCTTCACAGATCAAGTCCCTGCGAAATACCTGAGGGGTGCCCATGGCCCAGATGTTGGAGCGGTCCAGCGTCTGGAGCACCCGGGCCTGTTCGTCCGCCTGCTTTAATGTGTCGGAAGCCCGATGAGCCGTCACTGCCGCTCCCTTTTCACGCGCCATCGACAAGACCCCTTCAATCAAATCCTCCGCCAGGAGGGGCCGGGCCGCATCATGAATCAAAACCTCCCCGGTCCCGTCCGAAATCTTCCGCAGACCCTCAAACACGGAATCCTGACGCTCTACTCCACCCAAAATGACATGGACCGGATTGTCTCCGGGCGTTTCCCGGACCAGTTCACCGACCCTGTCCCGGATGTCCTCCCGGGTCACCAGGATAATTTCCAGGATAGAAGGCGATTCCTTTAGCGCCTGCAGGGAATAGCACAAGACCGGACGGCCTGCCAACGGCGTCAGTATTTTGTCAAAACCCAGCCTGCGGCTGCTCCCGGCGGCCAGCAGAATGGCGGAACAGGTTTTCATCGCTGGCGGTCTTTGGTCAGTTCCGATTTTTTGCCGTCATCCTCTTTGGCGGGCTCGCCGGACAGGTCCTTGTAAAACAAAACGCCGCGTTTGCGCAGGTTGAAACTCAGTTGCTTGAAGTTTTGGATGGCGTCGCGCAGGTCGGCTGCAACTTTTTGGTCCTTCATCAACATATAAACCGCCCCTTTCCCGCCTTCCGCATCCGCCATGAAATGGTCCACCCGCGCCAGAATGCTCTTGGCGCTGGCCACGGCCGCCGAGATGTCCCCCGCCGTTTTGTCCGTCAATATCTGCTTGTCCACCTTCTCCGAAATCCGGTCCAGACGCTGGACGATGGGCTGCATCTCCTCCGCCAGATCACCGATGCTCTTTTGCTGGTCCTGCATTTCCGGCACCCGCTCGCCATTCGTTAAATAACGTCCGGAAGAATCCTTGGGCGGAATCACATCCACAAACCGGTCTCCCAATAGGCCATAGGAGCCGATGCGGTATTTGGCGTTATCGGGGATTTTGACGTCGGAATGGATCCGCAGGATCAATTCCACCGCGTCTCCGTGTTCTATGATCAAGGGTGGGGAAATAACCGATCCCACCTTGGCGCCCCGGTACAGCACCTGGGAGTTTTTAATGATGCCGCTGGCGTTCGGAAACGGCACCACAATGTCGTAGGAACGTTTGAACATTTCGCCGAAGCGGCCGAAGGCCACGACCAGCACACCGGCGGCGATCAGCCCCAATAAAACAAAAGATCCAACTTTGATTTCCAGATTGCGTTCTTTCATACAATTGCATCCTGTGGTTCCGAGATTCCCTTCACAAATTTCCGCACCGCCGGGTCGGCGCTTTTTTGCATCTGTTCCGGCGTGCCCTCGTAATAAATCCGCCCTTCATGCAGATAGCATATCCGGTCGGCGACCTCGTAGGCGCTGACCATATCGTGCGTCACCACAATGCAGGACATGTTGAGCTTTTCCCCGAGCCTGACAATCAGCTTGTTAATGCTGTCCGACACGATCGGGTCCAGCCCCGTTGTCGGTTCATCATACAACATCAACTCCGGGCGGCTGATCACCGCGCGCGCCAAGGCCACCCGCTTTTTCATTCCGCCGCTGAGCTCCGCGGGCATTTTCTTTTGTTGCCCCGGCAAATCCACAATTTCCAAAGCCTCGCCCACCCGGCTCCGGATCTCGTTTTCTGCCAGGCCTCCCTGTTCCACCAATGGAAAGGCCAGGTTCTCCTCAACCGACAACGAATCAAAAAGCGCCCCGTTTTGAAACAACATTCCAATATGACGGCGGTATGGGTTCAACTGTTCCTCCGTCAATTGCGACATATTCACGTCCTTGAACATAACTTCGCCCGAATCCGGCTGCATCAGGCCCATGATATGGCGAAGCAGCACACTCTTCCCGCCGCCACTGCGCCCGATGACCACCACGTTCTCGCCCGTCCCAACCTTCAAATTCACCCCTTTCAACACGGGTGCGCCGTTGAGCGACTTTGTTAAATTTCGAATTTCGAGCATGGCGGTTATTTATCGCTTAAAAACAGGCTGTTCAGGAGAAACGTGAAAAAGAAATTGGAAACCAGCAGGGCCAGGGAGGAATTGACCACCGCTTCGGTCGTCGTCCGGCCCACGCCCGCCGTCCCCATCTGCGGGTTGAAGCCTTTGTAACAGGACATGACCACAATAATGATGCCGAATAAAAATCCCTTTGACAGGCCGATCATGACATCGCTCACATCGGTGAACTTGACGGTATTGTCCCAATAATAAGCCCCATCCACGCCCAAAATGGGAACCGCCACGATATAGCCGCAACCGATGCCGACCGCCAGCGCAAGCCCGGTCAGAATCGGGGCCGAAATCATCATGGCCAAAAATCGCGGCACCGCCAGATACTCAATCGGGTAAACCCCCAGCGCGCGCAATGCGTCAATCTGCTCGGTGATTTTCATGGATGAAATTTCCGCCGCCATCGCCGCCCCCACGCGCCCCGCCAGCAGCAGGCAGCACAGCACCGGCCCCAGTTCGCGGCACATGGCCACGGAAACAGTCGGCCCGACCGCCGACTCCATTCCCAGTTTTACAAATTGAAAATGTACCTGGGCGGCAAAAACGGCCCCGGTAAAGGCGCCGGTCGTTAAAATCACAAACTGCGATTTGATCCCGATGAAATAAACCTGTTCAAAAAACAACCTCCAGCGGATGGGATATTGTACCATGCAGCGCAGGATATTGCCAAATAACAGCGAGATTTCTCCCGCCGCCCGGATGCCCACAATCAGTCTGGCCCCAAATCCGGCAATTATATTTTCCACAGCTTCAGACATGCAGATTGCCTTCATAGAGGGTCTGCGCGGAATAGAAAAGCATGGAGTTACAGTTCTGCAACGGCTCGATTTAGGATTTGCCCCCATCCCACCAAGCTCCTATATACAGGAATGCGATTTTCCGCTTCTTTCCCTCCTGCGGTTCTTTCCACTTTAATCTTTTTTTCCGGCACGCCTTTGCTGCTCGCCCAATCCCGGACGTCCTCCCCACCTCCGGAAAATCTCAGTATCCTGGAAATGATCCAATCCGTCGGCTGGGTGCTCATCCCGCTTGTCCTCCTGTCCCTGCTCGTCATCGCCCTCATCGTTTTCAACTTTCTCTGGCAGCGCAAGTCCAACGTGGCTTCCGTCGAATTCCTCGATGACGCGCAGCACAACCTGAAAAGCCGGAAGCTGGAAGACCTTGTCGAAACCTGCCGCCGCCACAAGGGCGCCTGCCCCAAGGTGATCGGAAAAATCGTCGAATTCGCCCGCGAAAATCCGGAGACCACCCTCGAAGGCCTTAAAGAAATCGCCGAAGCGGAAGGCGCGCGCCAGGCCGCCCGCTTCAACCGGCCCAACCTCCTTCTCATGGATCTTGGCGTCATGGCGCCCATGGTCGGACTGCTGGGCACCGTCGTCGGCATCCTGCGCTCATTCGGAAACATTGCCAGTGATGCCACGCCGATGCGCACCGTGGTGCTGGCAGGCGGTGTGTCCCAGGCCCTCATGTCCACCGCAATAGGGCTCGTGGTCGGCCTCACCGCCATGCTGTTCTATGCCTATTTCCGCGGGCGCGTCCAGGCCCTCGTCACGTTCTTCGAAATAACCCTCACCGAACTCCAGATCAAAACCTACAACTGCCTGGCCAAAGGCCGCTAAACCCGCTCCGGCCAACTTCCATGCGACTTGGGAAACATATTGCCAATGAGCCAATGGCGCTCCAGCTCGCGCCGTTTATCGACGTCATTTTGTTTCTGCTGACCTTCTTCCTGCTGACCTGGAAAATCGCGCGCTACGAAGCCGAGCTCGGCGTCAGCTTGCCCGTGGCCAAACAGGCTGAAATTTCCAAGCGCATGCCCGGCGAAATTCTCATCAACGTGGATCGCGCCGGGAACATCATCATCAATAAAAAAATCCTGACCCCCGCCGGCCTGCAACAAATCCTCACCCAGGTGGCGGCGGATTTTCCCGACCAGGCCATCATCCTGCGCGCCGATAAAGCCACCAATTATCAGAACGTGATCAATGTCATCGACATTTGCAAGGCGGCCAAGGTGTGGAACATCGCCTTCACCACCATGGAACCGGCCCAGAGCCAGAACCCGCCTGCGACGCCTTAAGTCCTGTTTTACCACCAAGGCACGAAGACACCAAGGATGAGGGGGATTGATTACTTTATTAATTTCCCGACTTGAGCCATAATCCGAATTTAAAGTCACGTTACTGCGTGTTTCCATTAAGCGGTTTACTCATTCTTTGGCCCCCTAAAAACAACCGACTCTTATTCCAGTTTTTCCTGTATCTGCGTTTATCTGTGTAATCAGCGGTTGAAAATGTATAGACAGGATTTCTGGATTGCCGCTGCGACCGCTTCTGAAATTCTGAATTCAAAATTCTGCATTCATCAGTTCTCCACCCGGATCTGCTCCAAAGACCTGACCTGGATTTGCAAGGTGTCGCGATAGGTCTCCACGACACCGCTCACGCGCAACTTCTTCCCAACATATGATTCGAGCTTTTCCTTTGCAAGCGGGGGATTGAAGTCCGCCGGGAAAAACACAAGGGCCAGCGACTCCCGGTAATGGTCCGCGAAATTCAAATAATAAATCGATCCAGATCGGTTGCTCCCAACCCGCAGAGGGCTGCCTGCAATCACCGATTCCATTCCCACCCTTGATTTCAACCGGCTTAAATCGCGCGGATCAAATACCACATTGTCTGCACTGCCCCAGGAAGCCGCGTTTCCCCCATTCACAGCCGGATAAGCATGCCGGACGGTGGTGGGCCGAACCGTCTTCCCGCGCCATAACCCAATCAAGGCAATCACAGCCAGGCATCCGGCTGTCCCCGTGGCAAGCATCCGGAAAAAATACCGCTGCCGTTTCCTTCGCTGAACGGAAAGACGGCCCTCCCCGACAAGGCTCCGCGTTTTAAAATCAAACTTCCCATTCCCGCCAAGTTCCTCCAGCTCACTCAACGCCCGCGCGGCAGTCGCAGGCCGTTCCCCGGGATCACGCCGCATCAAGCGCCGCAGCCAGTTTGCAAACCCCGCGCTCAACTCCGGCCGCAGCCGCACCAAATCCTCGGGTTCCTGATACAGATGCGACGCAACGACTTCCTGGATGGTTTTGCCTCCGTGCGCGGTTTTACCAGCCAGCGCATAATAAAAAACATTGCCCAGGGAATACAAATCCGACCGCGCATCGACCGGCTCTCCGGAAAATTGTTCCGGAGCGATGAAATAAATCGAGCCCATGATCGAACCGTCCGCTTCCAGGGTTTGCTGCTGGGGCTTTTGCTGGAACTTGGCGAGACCGAAATCGAGAATCTTAACCATCGGCCCGTTGGTGGAAGGAACCAGCATCAGGTTGGCCGGCTTCAGGTCGCGATGGATCACCCCCTTCTCGTGCGCAGCGTGCAAGGCCAGCAGACTTTGCCGCGCGATGTCGCGCACTTCGGTCTCGGACTTTATTTGATGTTCCACCGATTTGTCAAGCGTTTCTCCCGCAAGATATTCCATGATGAAATACGGGCCCTGCTCGTCTTCACCGAAATCATAAAGCGTGACAATCCCGGGATGCTGCAAGGCAGCCAGGGCGTTGGCCTCACGCCAGCCGTCGGAACTTGGGAAGGCTTCGTCGAATCGTCGGTGCAGGCGCTTGAGCGCCACGGGGCGCTGCAACTTTTCATCCCGCGCATAATAGACCGCCCCCAGCCCGCCTTCGCCAAGCGGTTGAAGAATCCGGTAACGCCCGGCAACCGGCGGAGGCAGTTGGGTTTCCATCCGTCCACCCAATCACAACCGTGTCACAGGCAGGTTAATTTTTCGAGAAGGCCAGGAAACAAGATGGATGGAGGTGAAGAATGTAGAATTTAGAAGACAGGAGTCAGAAGACAGAAGCCGGAGGGCGGCACAGTCAGAACATAGGTAACACTTGGGACTTGAAACTGAAAATCCGCCACAGGACGGATTCGCCGGGCGCGAACTTGAAACTATCGGTAGCGCACCCATTCCTGCCATCTCTCCCTGTCCTTGAAGATTGGCAATGAATCTGAAACAGGATCATTGCGCCGCAGACGAAAATCCTTCCCGAAAAGAATATCGCCCTCTTCTTCGGATAGCGGATAAGGCGGCCCTTCGGGCTCCTGTCCGTACCAAAAGAAACCAACCAGGCTCCCGCCGGGAACCAGCAATTTGGCAACCCGCTCCTTGTAATCATTCCGGCGCGCCGGGGGCAACGCGCAAAGAAACGTGCGCTCATAGATCAGGTCGAAGCTGTGTTGCTTGAAATCCTGCGTAAAGAAATCCCCGCACACAATCCGCTCGGCAATTTCTCCCAGCACAGTCTGTGCGCGTTCGCGCGCGCCGGGCGAAAAATCAATTCCAGTCACGTTGTATCCCGCCTCATGGAATGCCTGGATCTCATAACCCGAACCGCAACCGGGAATCAAAACCGTGCCTGGGGTTGATGAGCGTGCCAGAAACGACTTCAACGCGCGCGGGACACCGCCGAAGTCCCACGGAGTTTTTCCCGTGGCATACCGGCTGCTCCAAAAGTCCGGATGGGTGCTGTCGCTTGTTTCATCCATAATGGAAAAATCGACTCTAATCGGGAATTGGCAAGGGGGAACGGAATTAAACCACGAAATGCACAAACAAAAAGATTGGCCACAAAAGAGCGCAAAGGAACAGCCGTAGCGACCGTTGCTGCCGAACAAATCCGCCCGGTAGGAAGGCGTGAGATTCCTCATGCCCGCGAATTGGCACATCGCTAACCCTGATGTTTCACACGCTTCTGAAAAATCCCGCAAAGTGGCCAGTCCAAAGGCCGGGCAGAAATAGGGGCACAGCCACATCCGGGTTAATAACAAAACCACCTGAATGAGAATTTTTGAATTGGGAACGCCCTATTTTGAGGCGATTTTGCAATAACCTGCATGTATCCAGTGCGTGTCTTTCCACTGTTGTGCCACAGCGCTAACAGGTAGATCATTAAAATGAGCATGAAAGATGCAGGTTAGGAAGTTTTTAACTTTTTCAGCGCGGTAGCGGCAGCCTCGATCTCCGCGGTTTTCTTGCTGGAGCCGCTGCCACGCCCCAATTCCGCGCCTTCCGACATGACGATTACACGGTAGTGTTTCGCGTGGTCGGGGCCTTCCTCGCTCTCCACCACATATTCCGGCGTGGTTTTTCCCATCGCCTGCAGGCACTCCTGCAACGCGCCCTTCGGATTGAAAAGTTCCACCTTGTCCTTGTGCTCATCGATCCAGCTTTGCAGAACCGGTTCGAGCCAGGCGGCGCTGCTTTCAAAATCGCCATCGACAAAAATTGCGCCAATGATGGCTTCCATCGCGTCCGCCAGATTGGAGGATTTCGAGCGCCCGTGATTGAGAATTTCCCCCCGGCCAAGAATCAAAAACTGGCCGAGCTGGAATTGATTTGCAATGGATTCCAGGGTTTTCCGGTTGACGATGGCCGCGCGCAGGCTGGTGAGATTGCCCTCGTCGAAATTCGGGAGCTGGCGGTACAGTTGGCGCGTCAGCACCAATTGCAGGACCGCATCACCCAAAAATTCCAGCCTTTGGTTGTCAGGCAATTTTTGCCTCAATTCATGCCCGCAGGAGGGATGCGTGAGCGCTGTCCGCAACAGCTTTTCGTCCCGGAAATGGTAGCCGAGGATTTCTTCAAGTTTGGCTGTTTCGTTCATTGGATAATTAGGTTTCCGCTACGCTATAAAATTCATTTAACCACGGATATCACGGATGAGCACGGATAAAGATCCAAAATGAAAGTTTAAAACAAGCGCAGGTTTATCCGCAGATTTACGCGTGATTCACGCAGATTGAAAACAGGGGGTCTCACACGAAGGCGCGAAGCCACGAAGGAACGCATTTCTTCCGTAGATTAAAAAACACCAGGCCCTTCAGTAACTTCTTTTCGATTTTTACAATCAGTGTTCATCCGTGTTTATCCGTGGTTCAATTTTAGTTTCCGGTTTTCCTCTGCGTTCTCGACGTCTCTGCGGTGAATCCCCGGAAATTCAGTTCCGCGGCCTGGACCGGGGATGAAAATCGCGGTGGATGGAACGCAGGCGCTCCGCTTCCACATGGGTGTAAATCTCCGTAGTGCTGATGCTGGCATGGCCGAGCAGTTCCTGAATGATACGCAGATCCGCGCCGCGGCTCAAGAGATGAGTCGCAAACGAATGGCGCAGCAGATGGGGATACACATTTTTCCGGATGCCGGCCTTTTTCATGGCTTCCTTGACCACATTCCAGATTTGGGCGGTGGTGAGTTTCCCGCCATGCCGCGCCAGGAAGACCTCGCCGCCTGAGCGCGCCTTTGCCAATGCGGGACGCCCCTTATCGAGGTAAAGCCGCAGGGCTTCACAGGCCCTGCTTCCGAGCAGTACCAGGCGTTCCTTGTTGCCCTTGCCGATGACGCGGGCGGTTTGTTCCGGGAGGTCCATGCGTTCCATGCGGAGGGTTGCCAATTCGCCGACGCGTATTCCAGCGGCGTAAAATGTTTCCAGAATCGCGCAATTGCGCAGTCCCAAAGGAGTGTCATCCCATGCCACAGCCAGGAGCCCGTTCACTTCCTCTTCGGTCAGGGTCTCGGGCAGGTAGCGGAAAAGTTTGGGCAGCTCGAGCAGCGCGGCCAGGTCCCGCGTGATGGCTTTTTCTTTTTTCAGGTAACGCAAAAGATTTCTGAGGGCGACAATTTCCAGCTTGAGCGAGGCGGGAGAAAGCCTGCGTTTTTCCTTTTGCTCCCGGAGATAATTCTGGAGGGTCGCCAGATCCAGTCCTGCCCAGTTTGGAAGAGTTGTTTTTTTGTCCAGCCAGGCGGCAAAACGTTCAAGCACCGTGCGGTTGGCGAGCTGCGTGTTGGTGGCATGGCCCTTTTCCAGGGCCTGCCAGGCGAGGCAGGCTTCAACCGTCTGCGGGTCGATCATAGCCTGCATGCCATGGTTTTTTTTGGAAATCCGCTGTTTGCTTTTCCTGCTGCGGCAGCAAGGCAGGGACTTGGAACAGGCAGGCGCCGGCAAAACCGCATTAAAATACGAAGTTTACAATTCAAAAAAATCCTTGCTCAGGCGGTTTTGCTATTAATCCGGATGCTGCATCCGGATTAGCGGGCGCAGGCTTGAGCCTGACAATTTTTCATAGGCTTCAAGGTATTTGTCCCGCGTTTCGCGAATGACTTCTTCAGGCAAATGCGGTCCGGGTGGCTGGCGGTTCCAGTCTTTCAACCCCAGCAGATAATCCCGGACAATTTGCTTGTCGAAGCTGGGTTGGCTCTTTCCAGGTTGATATAAATCCCTGGGCCAAAAACGGCTGCTGTCCGGGGTGAGCAATTCGTCAATCAACGTGACTTTCCCATCCACCCAGCCGAATTCAAATTTGGTGTCCGCGATGAGAATGCCCCGTTTTTCCGCCCATTCATGGGCCCAGCAATAGATGGCGATGGAGAGTTCGCGCAGTTGGAAATAAAGATCCGAACCGATGAGTTTGCCGGCCTCCTCCTCGGTCAGGGGTTCATCATGGCCGGTTGCCGCCTTGGTGGTCGGCGTGAAGATTGGGTCCTGCAAACGTGAGGATTCCTGGAGCCCTTTCGGCAGTTGGATGCCCTGCACCCGTCCGGTTTTTTTGTAGTCGTTCCAACCGGAGCCGGCGAGATAGCCGCGGACAACGCATTCCATCGGGATTGTTTTAGCACGGTGGCACACCGTGATCCGATTTTTCCAGCCGGGCTGGTCGAGTTCCGGCGGAACATCAAACGAGATGGCGTGGGAAGCGATTTCAATCGGAAGACGGTCGAACCAAAATCGGGACATCTGGGTCAGGGTGATGCCTTTGCCGGGGATGGGATCGGGCAGTACGACATCGAAAGCGGAAATGCGGTCGGTGGCGATCAGGAGCAAAGTCTCGTTCCAGGTATAAACATCCCGGACTTTTCCTTGGTGCAGAAGAATGGGCTTGGACATGAGGGAATTTTAGCCGTGCGGATGGAAATTCCAACCTGAAATACTGAAAAGATTTAACGAAGAGGGTCCGCCAAAGGACGGATTCGTCCCGTGTGCGAACACAAGACGCCAAGGCGCAAAAACACTTTTTTGACCGCGAAACACACGAAAGCCACGAACAAAGGGTTGGCCGCGAAAAAACGCAAAAATTGAATAAAACATCTTTTACAAAGAGATCACGGGGTCGGAGAAAAGTCAAAAGTTTGAGTTCCAAAATTCTGAATTCTGCATTCCACATTCTGCATTTTTACGCTCACTGCTCTATTGATTCGCAGCGGGAAAGGGGTAATGTCAGGCGTTTTCCATGAATTCATCTGATGTGCCGTCCGGCAACCGCATTGTTGCCCGCTCCAAGTTCCTGTTTGATGGGAACCAAAAATTCTATTTGCAAGGGGTGACCTACGGGCCTTTCCGTCCGGAGACACCTGGGGGGCCCTGTCTGCCCGGCCCTGAAAAAGCCGAGCGGGATTTTCGCATGATCCGGGATGCGGGGCTGAATGTGTTGCGTTTGTATCACAGCCCGCCGCGCTGGCTGCTGGACATGGCATGGAAATACGGCCTGCGGGTGCTGACCACCATCCCGTGGCCGTTGCGGGGCCTTTTTCTGGATGATCCCAAGGTGCTGCGGCAGATCCGCGAAAATGCGCGGGAAGCCGCGCGCGCGAATTCAGGCCACCCGGCTGTGCTGGGATTTTATGTCGATAATGAAATGCAGCCGGATCTGGTCCGGTGGTATGGGCCCCGGAAAATCGAAAACTTTTTCAACTCCCTGATTCAGATCGTAAAGGATGAAGATCCCGGCGCACTGGCTTCATATGCCAACTTCCCGCCCACGGAATATGTGACGCCGAGGCTGGTGGATTTTTATTCCTATAACGTGTACCTGCACAACCGGAATGAATTTTCCGGCTACCTCGCCCGCCTGCAGAATATCGCGGGGGACAAGCCCCTGGTCATCGGGGAGTTTGGCATGGACACGATCCGCCACTCGCAGGAGGAACAGGCGCAGTTGATTGCCGGGCACTACGAGGAAGTGTTCCGCGGCGGCGCGGCCGGCACGATTTTGTTTTCATTCACCGACGAATGGTTTACCGGCGGGCAGGACATCACGGACTGGGCTTTCGGCCTGGTGGACCGCAAGCGGAAACCGAAGTTGTCCTATCATACGGTTGCCGAGAAAACGATCCGGACCGGCGAGTCGGTCAGCGAGAAATATCCGATTGCGGATGCACCCAAGGTTTCGGTGGTGGTGTGTACCTACAACGGCGGCAAAACCCTGCGCGGTTGCCTGGAAACGCTCGGAAATTTGAAATACCCGGATTACGAGGTTGTGGTGGTCGATGATGGCTCCCGCGATGACACCCAGGAAATCCTGGCGGATTTCCCATGGGTATCAAATATCCGGCAGGGCAATCTCGGCTTGAGCGTGGCGCGCAACAACGGGATGAAGTCAGGCACAGGCTCCGTCATTGCCTATACCGATTCCGACTGCATGCCCGACGAGGACTGGCTGTATCATCTGGTGCAAACCTTGATCCGCAGCCAGTTTGCCGCCGTTGGCGGACCAAACATTTCACCGCCGGCTGTGAACTGGATCCAGGCCGCCGTTGCCGCCGCGCCAGGCGCTCCAAGCCATGTGCTGCTGTCGGATACCGAGGCGGAACATGTACCCGGTTGCAACATGGCCTATCACCGCTGGGCGCTGGAAATGATTGACGGATTTGATCCGGTTTACCGCAAGGCAGGAGACGACGTTGATTTGTGCTGGCGGCTGATGGCGCGGGGGCACAAGGTGGCGTTCAGTCCCGCGGCGGTTGTCTGGCATCACCGCCGTTTTACAGTCAACGCCTATTTCGGCCAGCAAAAGGGCTATGGCGAGGCGGAAGCCCTGCTGCGGTACAAGCATCTTAATTTTTTTGACGACTCGGGTTCGGCCCGCTGGAAAGGCACCATTTACGGAGCGCCCATGGTGGATGATTTTTTTGGCCAGCCGATCATTTATCACGGCGAATTTGCCATGGGCTTTTTCCAGTCGATCTACCGGCGGCCGGAGGCCTTCTGGAAGGCGATTGTCGGCAGCCTCCAGTGGAACATTGCGACGCTTTTTATTCTGGTGTTGTCGATGCAGTTTGAGGTATTGCGGGTCGTGCCGTTGCTGATGTTTGGCGCCACATTGCTCTCGGCGCTTTCCTATATGGGACGGGCGCATATCGAGCCGAAATTTGACACCATCCCGTCGCGCCTGTTGCTTCTTTACCTGGCGTTGACCCAGCCGTGGTCAAGGGCCTGGGCGCGCTATTTCACCTGGCTGGAACACAAGCGCACTCCCAAAACCGTGCTTAACTCAAAGGAAGAGGAACTGGTGGAACCCATCGGGCTTTTGAATTGCGGGCAGCAGGCATACTGGGGCGAAAAGGGATTGGGGCGTGAAATTTTACTGGGGAAAATCGTGGAACGCCTGAACAAGGAAGGCTGGCGTTACGTGCTGGACAACGGTTGGGGCGACTGGGACATCGAAATTCTTACAAGCCGCTGGTGGCATGTCAGGCTCAGGACGCTTTCGGAACATTATCCGGAGGAAAAACGCCTGACACGCGTGGCCAACACCCTGGTGATGAATACGTTCAGCATTCTGACGCTGCTGATCATCGCAGGCCTCGCTTTGACCTTCGGATACATGTTTGCGCCGTATTGGTGGGCCGTCCTGGGGGCCGCCCTGGCCGCGCCCGCCTACGGGTTCTGGCGCGGGCTGGTGGTCCGCCACCGGATCGGCGAACTGGTGCAGGTGGCCGCCGGCGAGTCCGGGCTTATTTCCATTGCCAACGACGCGGACCGCAAATGAACCTCTACCGACGCATCGTTTTTTATTACCGCCCGTTTCTGGGCTCAATCTTTGTTTCCATCCTGCTGCTGCTTGCCGCCATTGCGCTGAATTTGCTCAAACCCTGGCCGGTCAAGTTTGTGATTGATGAAGTGTTGAAGCAGGACGGAGGCGCCTATCACCTGCCGTTCTGGAACGGCCCCTTGAGTTTTGAGGGAGCGCTCCTGGTTTCCGTGGTTTCACTGGTGCTCATCCATCTTCTCTGGGGTGTGTTTAACCTGTTCAATAACTATTGGCTGGTGGGAATCGGCCTCCGCGCCCTGTTGCGGCTGCGGACCGAAGTCTATGCCTGGCTGCAGAGCCTGCCGCTGCACTATCATGACAGCCACAAGAGCGGCGACAGCACCTTCCGCGTCGCCTACGACACCCAGGCCATCCAGACTTTTTTCAACCGCGGCTTTGCGACCATCATCGGCTCGTCCCTGACTCTGGTTGGAACGTTCATGGTCATGTTCCAGATGAACCCCCGGCTCAGCCTGTTGTCATTGATGGTGGTTCCGCTGCTGCTTGCGGCCATCTGGGTCTTTGCCTCGCGCATCCGGAGGGAATCCATGCGCCTGCAGCAGGAGGAAAGCGATGTCATGTCGCGCGCCTCGGAAGGTCTTGGCAGCATCCGCATTGTACATGCGTTTGGTCGTGAAGAATTTGAAGTCAGCCAGTTTGAGAGGGAATGCGAGCAGTCGCTCGAAGCCAACCGGAAACTGACCCTGACCAATGTGCTGAGCAGCCTGGTGGTAGGATCCGTCACCGCCCTGGGGAGCGCCGTGCTGTTGTATTACGGCGCGCAGGAAGTCCGGAACGGCCATTTGAAGGTGGGCGATCTGTACATTTTCATCAGCTACCTCGTCATGCTGTACCAACCGCTGGAGCAACTCAGCTACACAGCCTGGGCCATGGAAGGCGCCGCCGCAGGAGCATCCCGGGTGTTCGAGATTCTGGACACCGAAAATGATGTCCGGGATTTGCCGGGCGCGGCGGACTTCAAACCCGCGGGCGGAAGGATCGAGCTGCAGAACATTGGGTTTGGCTATGAATCCGGGCGCACGGTTCTGGGAGATGTAAGCCTGGTCGTGGAACCGGGGCAGACCGTGGCCATTGTTGGAGGCACCGGCGCTGGAAAAACAACGGTGCTGTCCATGGTCCCGCGCTTTTACGACCCGGATTCAGGCAGGGTTTTGGTTGATGGGCAGGATGTGAAGCATGTGAAAAAGAGCTCCCTGCGCAGCCAGATCTCGCTGGTCCTGCAGGACACGGTGCTTCTGAACGGCACCGTGGCGGAAAACATCGCCTATGGTTGTCCACAGGCCACGCTGAGCCAGGTCATGGAAGCAGCCCGGGCCGCGCAGGGACATGAGTTTATCAGCGCCATGCCCCAGGGCTATGACACGCAGGTTGGCGAGCGAGGCGTCAGGCTCAGCGGCGGACAGCGGCAACGGATCGGAATCGCGCGCGCGTTTCTGCGGAACAGCCCGATCCTGCTCCTGGACGAACCGACCAGCGCGCTGGACTTGAAAACCGAGGCCGAGTTGATGGGCGCCCTGAAAAACGTAATGCAGCGGCCCACCACGCTGATTGTCACCCATCGCCTGGCAACGATCCACGACGTGGAACGGATTTATGTCATGGAGCACGGGCGGGTTGTGGAAAGCGGTTCGGGACCGGAGTTGCTGGCCCGCGGCGGCCTCTATGCCTCGCTTTGGCATGCAGCGGACAAGCAGTAGCCCCCGCGTTCTGTGTGGCCAAGTTTTTGGCACGGGGAATCATACGCGCGTTGGACTTGGGCAAATACGGATTGATTATGTCACTATATAAGGTAAAATGTTCTTATGGGTTCGGCAATCGATTTGGAGCAAATGACAACAGTGGATAAGCTGTGCCTGATGGAGGCATTGTGGAAAGACTTGTCGCACAAGGAGGCCGTTATCGCTTCCCCGGAGTGGCATGGTGATGTTCTAGCCGAACGAGACAGATTGGTCGAATCTGGGGCAGAGTCATTCATCGATTGGGAAGTTGCCAAAAAGAAGCTTCGCGAAGAGCTTCAGTGAAGATAGACATTCAGCCTTCGGCACTGGCCGATTTAGGGCATGGATTTCGATTTTACGAAAAGCAAACGCTGGGTTGGGTGGATATTTTCTCGATTCTCTTTATTCGGATATCGATTCCCTCCAACTCTATGCAGGAGTTCACCCCATCCACTTTGGCAAATTCCACCGTCTCCTTTCGGAAAAATTCCCGTATGCAATTTACTATCAGGTGAAAGATCATGCCGCGTATGTGCGCGCCGTTCTTGATCTTCGGCAAGCCCCCGCTTCGATAGCAAGCAAACTGCAAAGATTGAAATAGACAACCCCTTTCCCCATCCGTATTTATTCGTGGTTCAATCAAATAATGGGACGAGCGCCATTCGTCCCTCCTTTTTATTCCTTCGAGGGTTTCTGGCTTTTTTTCAGGAGCATTCGCTCCTTTCGCCGCAAGTTGCTGTCTTCCCTCAATACTTGCAGGCGGATGCGAAAACGTTGCGCGTGCGCCACATTGCTGAAAAAAGCGTAAACGATCAAGAGAACCAGGAAGCCGATGCCGGCCAGCGCGGCCAGAGCCAGCCATGCCAGCAGAAAAGCGTATTGCGCGTTGGAATTGGTTGTGTCGATGGCCCTGGCCTGCATGCAGGCCTGGAAGGAATTGTAAAAATCAAATTTTTTCAAGGCTTGTTTGGCAGCCCTCAGGCAAAGGTTGCTGATATCCAGTGACGCTTCCTTCGACAGGAGCGGTTTGACCCGCTCCATCTGCTCCCATGCCTGGCCATAACGTCCGGACTCGATGTCCGCCCGCATTGCCGCAATACTCGCTTTGGTTGTTTGTTCGACTTTTTCGATCCGTAACGCTTGAAGTTTTTTGTTCAGCACGGCAAGCCTGTCGTCTGTCAGGGAATGGCTGGCGAGGAATTGGGTGCAGTCCGCCAAGGCCGCATCGGATTGCGCCAGGTCGAATGATTCCAATGCCTTTTCAAGCCGCAAAATGAGTTTTTCCTGTTGGTTGCGGGTGTTCAACGCCTCAATTTTTGCCAAAACTTTTTCTTTGCCGTTATTTCCAGGCAGTTCCGCCAGCGGCAGAATGGATTCAAGGACTTTGAGCGACTCCTGGAATCGGCCTGCCTTGGCCATATCCGAGGCAAGATCGGAATTCTTTTGGATGAATTCGGAAAGAAGGAGTTGCGCGGAATGCAGGGCGGGCCATTTATCGAAAACCACTTTTAATTTGTCGCGGGCTAGTCCGATATCGGGGGGATTATGATTCAGGAGATGGGCGGCCTCAAGGTAGGTCGGGATTGCCGAGCGCTCGCTTGTGAGATCGGTGTGCGGCAGCGTGGCGGCAACTTCTCTTTCATGCGCCAGGATGGCGGCCAGATTCTGGCGTTGTTGCGCGTTTCCATCAGGGGCCGTGGCAATTTTATTTTCCAATATGAAAATGCGCTGGCCGGAAACGATGGCAGCGGAGTCCAGCAGCAGCGGGTAAAGAAGGTTCGCGGGATTGGCCAAAATCTGCGCGCATTCCGTTTCAAAAACAGCCGTTTCCTGAGTGGGCCCTTCGTCCGTCAGCACCTGCCAGAGGCGCCAATCCGCTCCGTCGGTTGTGCTCAAATCCGCAGGACGGAACTTCAGGGAGTCCACCCGCACATAACCCTTTCGCAGCAAGTCCAGATCTTCCTCGACTTGTTTGAGCCGGGTTTGGACTTCAACGGTTTTGGGCGTACCGGGATGTTTTTGAATGAATTCCCTCAGTGGAACGGCATACCTGGCTTCATGTTCCGCAAGGCGGACTGCGGACCGCTGCGGAGCCAGCAACGATTTTAACTGGATATAATCACGTTCAGTCGAGTCTCCGCGCTTGACCGTTTGAACCAGGGACTTGTCTATTTGGATTTGGCGGGCAATCCCCTTCCATTTGGATACATCAATAATGTAACCCTTATCCGTTTCCCGGGTGATGGCGCACGGTACCTCGCGATTGGAAATTCCGTCGGGCAGCGCGGCGTCCTGTTTTAAAACAACCGTGTCCGGCATGGGAAGCTCTTCCGCCCGGCCAGGCATGGTGGCAAGAACGGCAAAAACAACCCCCAGGAACGGCAAAAATCGAATGTAAAGCTTCATGTGCAATATCCGGCCATGTTTTCCTGATCACGGGCGTTCGCGACCGCCTCCTCGGGAGTAATCAGATTCTGCTCGAGGAGATGAATCAGGTGGTCGTCTATCGTGTGCATCCCGTCATTTTTCCCGATTTCCATGCAACCATAAAGCTGGTGCGTTTTCCTGTCCCGGATGCACGAGGCAATGGCCATGTTGTTCAGCATGAGTTCCGTGGCGACCGCCCGCCCCTGCCCGTCAGCCCGGCTCAAGAGGCGCTGGGAAAGAACGCCCTTCAAGCAGTTGGCCAGTTGGGTCACAATCTGGTTTTGCTGTTGGTGCGGAAAGATATCGACCAGCCGGTCAATGGTTTTGGGGGCGTCAATCGTGTGAAGGGTCGCAAACACCAAATGGCCCGTTTCCGCCGCGGTGATGCCCGCTTGTATGGTTTCCTGATCCCGCATTTCACTGATGACAACGATGTCGGGATCTTGCCGCAAAACATGACGCAGAGCATTGGCAAACGACTTGGTGTCGGCGCCGACTTCGCGTTGTTTGATGACGGAGAGTTGATTGGTAAAAAGGTATTCGATCGGGTCTTCAATGGTGATGATGATGCCGGAACGCCGAGCGGCGATCATTTGAATGATGGAAGCCAGGGTGGTGCTTTTCCCCGAACCCGTTGTGCCTGTGATGAGAACCAGGCCGCTGTCCAAATTCAGCAGGTGTTCAACCGTTGGCATGTGGCCAAGCGTTGCCAGATCCGGAATATTTCTGGGCACAATACGATAAGCGGCTTCGGTGGTACCCCGGGAGACATGGGCATTTCCACGACAGCGGCCTCCTGTGTGTGTTTCGAGAAGGAAATCCAGTTCCCAATTTTCCTCAAACCGGGCCTGTTGCATTGGAGTCAGGCCGGAATAAACCACGGCATGGCAGTCTTCCGGAGTAAGAGGGGTGTCATTTAACGGAATCAAGTGGCCGCTAATGCGGGCCATGGGCGGGTTATTTGCGATGATATGAAGATCCGAACCATTTCGATTGGTTGCTTCTTCTATAAACTCGAAAATGGAAGGCACAGAGGAAGCCTAAAAGGGGGCTAGCGCCATGCAACCCAATAATTACGCGCATTTTCCCGAAAATTCCGTTCACCGAAACAGGTTGTAGGCTTCTTCGATGTTAGGCGTGCCAATGTTGATCGCAAGGTTCTGGCGGGCGTCCTTGATGACAACCGGAACCAGCCAGTAGCCGACGGCATAACGGCTCTTGTATTGGGCGTAAAGACGGTAGCTGCCGGGTGACAATCCGTGGATTTCAAACCTGCCCTGCGCATCCGCCTTGAGCGTGGTGACGGCATGGGCGACCGCGGTGCCGCCAATGGCGTCAAGATCCAGATTGTGGAATCCATCATCAAAATTCGAGCGCGATGCCTGCATCAACCAGCGGTCGTCGCGGATTTTTTTGATCTCAGCACAGGCATTCTCCGGCACCACGGCAATACCCAGGCCGTTGAGAAACTGGATCTGGCCCTTTTTCATTTCGATGGTTGCCTGCCCATGCACGCTGGCTCCGGTGGGAATGGGAATTGGCGCCGGGGTGGGTGGAGGCGCGGGCACGGCGGCCTCCTTGCTTTTTTGCGAGTCATCACCGCAGGACGCCAGGACAAGCGCAAACAGGCAGAAACCGGCAAAGAGTGCTTTGGGCTGCATAATAGAAGTATGCACGGCGGGAAGGGCCTGTCGAGATGACGCCTTTTGCCCGAAAGGTGATTTTAACCACCAAGACACCTAGAAAGCCGTTTTACAAAGAGATCGCGGAGGAAACTAGGAATGCTGAAAGCCGAAATCTGACCACTGAGAGCTGCTTGAACTTAAATACAAGCCCTGTCTTGTCCTGCGGCGTTTGCAGCCTACACTTAACCCGGATGTTTCACACGCTTCTGCAAACCCCAGCAAAGTGTCCTGCTCCAAAGTGTGGCAGGAACTGGGGTGCAGGGACATCCGGGTTACAAGCAAAACCGCCTGAATGGGTATTTTGTTTTGATTTTTGAATTGGAGCTGCTTTATTTTGAGGCGGTTTTGCAACAGCCCCCATAGGCCCGGCGCTAACAGGTTGACCATTGAAATGAATATAAAATATGCAGGCTAACCGCTTATGAAAGACGATCGTTTCCATCAACTGGCCCGCGGGCTTGTCCGGTATTCCACAGCTCTCAAGAAAGATGAAAAAGTTTTGATCGAACTGTTTGACGCCCCGCCGGAAATGGCGGTCGCCCTGATCCGCGAAGTGCGGGCCGCAGGGGCGATTCCCTATGTCCAGACACAGGCCGGACCCATCCAGCGCGAACTCTTGAGGGGGGCGACGGAGGAGCAGTTCAAATATTCCGCCGAAATCGAACTGAAACGGATGCAGGGCATGCAGGCGTATATCGCCATTCGCGGCGCGCATAATATTTTTGAATCATCCGACGTGCCGCCGGACCGGATGAAACTGGCCGCGAAACTCATGCGGCCCGTGATGGATCACCGCGTCAAAAAAACAAAATGGGTCGTGCTGCGCTGGCCGACCCCCGCGATGGCCCAGCAGGCGCTCATGAGCACGGAAGCGTTCGAGGATTTTTATTTCCGCGTCTGCACCCTGGATTATTCGAAATTGGCGCCGGGCATGAAATCATTGAAAAAGCTCATGGACCGGACGGACAAGGTTCACATCAAGGGGCCGGGCACGGACCTGGGATTTTCCATCAAGGGAATCGGATCGGAAATCTGCGGCGGCCTCCGAAACATCCCGGACGGCGAAGTGTACAGTTGCCCGGTAAAGGATAGCGTTGAGGGAGAGGTTAGTTTCAATGTGCCGTCCGTTTATCAAGGCGTCTCGTTTGAGCACATTCATTTGAAATTCAAGAAAGGCCGCGTGGTGGAGGCGTCGGCCAACAACACGGAGCGGCTGAATCAGATCCTGGATTCCGACGAAGGCGCGCGCTACATCGGGGAGTTCAGCCTCGGGTTTAATCCCCATATTTTGCAGCCGATGCGCGATATTCTGTTCGACGAAAAAATCGCCGGTTCGTTTCATTTCACCCCCGGCCAGGCGTACGAGGAGGCCGACAACGGGAACCGTTCCCAGGTGCATTGGGACATGGTTTGCATCCAGCGCAAGGACTACGGCGGCGGCGAGGTTTATTTCGACGGCAAACTCATCCGCAAGGACGGCCTCTTCATGGGCGGACCGTGGACCGCGCTGAATCCGAAGTCGATCCTGGGATAAGACCGAAAGTCATTTTACAGAGAGATCGCAAAGAACGCGGAGGAAATGAAGAATTCAGAATGTGGAATTCTGAAGAGGCGCCACAGGACGAATAGGGAGTGCGCCGTCAAGTCCGTGTTGAAAGATAGGATGTTAGCTAAAACGCCAACGGCGTTTTGTCCTTCAGCCCGGGGTTACCACGCCGAAGCGTAGCGAAGGCGGGAGCTACCCTGGGTAAAATAAAAAATCACCCCGAACCCTGAAAGTGATTCCGGCAATTGCATGAACAAAACAGACGCAACCCGCGTTCCGCGGAGGTGGACGGTGTGCAAACAGATTTGCACGGATTAAAAACCATCAGACCCTTCTACGGCCTATTTCCGATTTTCACAATCAGTGTCCATCCGTGGTTCAATTGCGTTCGCCCCCTGTGTTCTGTGGCCAAAACTTGATGCCTTGGCGCAAAACATCCGGATGCCAATCAAACGCCAGGCAGTTGCTTGTCCAGGACAGCGATTTTGTTCATGCGGCGCTCGTGCCGGCCTCCGGCAAAATCGGTGTGGAGCCAGATATTTGTGAACTTAAGGAGTTGTTCCGGGCAAAATTCCTGGCCGCCGAGGCAAAGCACATTCGAATCGTGATGCTCGCGGGTGTTGAGGGCGCAGTGTTCGTTATAGACCAGCGCTGCGCGGATACCGGGGATTTTGTTGGCCAGCATGCACATGCCAATGCCGTTGTTGCAAATCAGGATGGAACGATCCACTTCGTGGCGCGCGACAGCCTCGGCGGCCGGAATGCCGTAGTCGGGATAGTCATCCGCCGGGTCCAATTGATGCGGGCCGAAATCGACCACCTGGAAGCCTTGTTTTTCGAGTTCGGACTGGATCTGCGCTTTGATTTTAAAGCCGCCGTGGTCCGCTGCGATGCCGATTTTCATTCAGGAATATACTCCGGGCTTCCGTTTTGACTGGTGCAGCCTAGTGGGTTCGAACCACTGACCTCCTGCGTGTGAAGCAGGCGCTCTACCACTAAGCTAAGGCTGCATGAAAGGGGGTGATTTTAATCCAGGGCGAGTGCAGGGGCAAGAGGAAATGGAGCATGAAGAAGGCAGAAAGCAGAAGCCAGAATGGGAAAATGCGGCTTTTCAGAAGCAGGTGAGTCAATCCGGGTTAAACATGCAGGATCACGTCCTTGGGATGAAAACGCACCTTGGGCGTGGCGGCATATTTGTCCTGGGCCGAGCGGTAGCCGGCGCAACAGGCCACAACGGTTTTTAATCCGAGCGCGTTCAGTCCAAGAATTTCATCGTATTTGGCGGGTTCCAAGCCTTCCATGGGACAGGTGTCGATGCCCAGCAATGCGGCGCTGGTCATGAAGTTACCGAGGGCGATATAAACCTGACGGGTGGCCCATTCGTGCAGCCAGCCTTCCTTGGCCGCTTTGTTGGCAAAACTGACCATCATGCCGCGATAGCCTGCCAGGGGTTCGACGCTGCCACCCCGAATTTCAACGGCGCGGGCCAGAAAGCGGTCGATATAGGCTTCGTTGACATCGGTCCGGATGGCAAAGACCACATGGTGCGAGCAATCGGTGACCTGTCCCTGGTTCCAGGAAACCGCCTTGAGTTTTTCGCGGACTTGGGGATCCGTGACGACGACGAACTTCCAGGGTTGCAGCCCGAAGGAAGAAGGGGACAGGATCAGGCTTTCTTCCAGCGCAGACCAGTCCGCGGGAGCGATTTTTTTAGCGGGATCAAATTGTTTGGTGGCGTAACGCCATTTCAGGGTTCCGAGCAGTTTTTCACGAGGGATGGTGTTCATAAATTTTCTTTGGTTGAATTATGATTATTACAGGCGATACTTTAGCCCATAAACCAAATTCCGCCAGTGTCCAACCCGGATGTGAAAAGTCAAGAAAACCGCCAAGACAGCTCCTGCCACTGGTACAGCCTCGGCGCCTCAAACTCCAGCCGCTGTTGCGCCAGCAAATTGATCGGAATGGTTTTGCAGGATTATGACTTTTAATCAAATGCGCGAGAAACTGGGTATGGACGGCCATAGAATGGCCGTCACTGGTGCGATTCTGAGTGTTCTATTCTTGTTTGTGGCGCTTTCCGTACCGCCAGTTACTCCTGCGCTCGCACAAGCCAAAGAATCGGCAGAGGTAGCAGACTGCCGCCAAGCGGGTATCCTGTTATTTGCCTATGCCAATACGAGGGCGATACCGCTTAATTATCTCTAACAAGAGATATAAGCGCAGAGAAACCCCCTTGTCTTCCCCCTTTTCAGGGGGATGGGTGCAGCTTGCGCGAGTTTAAAGTCTGCCGCTTTCGCCATCTCTTCTTCGCCACCTCCTTCGCCGAGGCTGCGGTGGACAGGCAAGTTTTGATAAAGTTTCAGGTTCGCCACGGCGAATCCGTCCTGTGGCGGATTTTTAGTTTCAAGTCTCTGGTGCCGGTTTCATTTGCGTTAATCCGCGTTTATCCGTGGTTCTATTTCCCATTCGATTATTGTTCGCACACCGCCTGCCGCGGCGGGCTTTGGCGGACCCTCTGCGTTAAAGGGTTCTTTCTCTGTGCTTCCCCGGCATGGCCGGAAAAGATTTGCGGCTTGGGACGGGCTGGCGTAGCCTCATCCCCTCCTATGGAAGATGCGAGCGAACTATTGGCCATACGCAGGGCCAAACTGGACAAGCTGCGGGCCCTTGGCGTGGATCCTTTCGGACAAGCCTTTCCTGACGTACTGTCTTCATCCGCCATTCTGGCCGCATTCGAGGAGGAAAAGCGGGTGCGTTTTGCCGGCCGGGTCATTGCGCACCGCGACATGGGCAAAAGCCACTTTCTCCATTTGCAGGACGAGTCGGGCAAGTTGCAGGTCTATGTGCAGACCAAATCCATGACCGAACCGCAGGCCGCAGTCTTCAAGCTGGTCGATCTCGGCGATTTCATCGGGGTGGACGGAACGCTGTTTACAACAAAGACGGGCGAAAAAACCGTACGGTCGGAGTCGCTCACATTTCTCAGCAAGGCATTGAAGCCGTTGCCGGGCAAATGGCATGGCTTGCAGGATGTGGAGCAGCGCTATCGCCAGCGGTATCTGGACATGATCAGCAATCCCGAGGTGAAGGACACGCTGCTGCTACGCAGCCGGATTGTGCGGGAAGTCCGCAATTTTTTGGAAGAGAAGGGCTTTTTGGAGGTTGAGACCCCGATGATGCAGTCCATACCCGGCGGGGCGGCGGCGCAGCCGTTTGTGACGCATCATAATGCGCTGGGGATCCAGCTTTATATGCGAATCGCGCCGGAGCTTTATCTCAAGCGCCTGCTGGTCGGAGGCTGTTCCAAGGTATTCGAGCTCAACCGGAATTTCCGGAATGAAGGCATTTCGCGGAAGCACAATCCCGAGTTTACCATGCTCGAGGCGTACTGGGCTTATGCCGACTACGAGATGATGGCGGCGCTGATTGAGGAACTGATCGTCCATCTGGCGGAGAAATTTTTTGGCGGCCCGCTGTTGCAGCATGTGTACAAGGATGCGGAAGGGCAGGTTATCGGCGAGAAGAGGATCAACCTGACGCGGCCCTGGAAACGGAAAAAATACCGCGACTGCATCAAAGAGGCGGCCGGGGCCGATTGGTTCGATCTGACGCCGGAGGCCCGGGTGTCGAGGGCTGTGGAACTGGGCGTGGAAATAGGCTCGGGGCTGGAGGATTTTGAGGTGAGCAACCAGGTGTTTGAAAAGCTGGTGGAAGCGAAAGCGGTCGATCCCCTGTTCGTGACCCATCTGCCAAAGGAGTTGGTGCCATTGGCTCGCCAGAATTCGGAAGACCCCTCGGTGGTGGATGTGTACGAACTGATCATCAACGGCCAGGAAATATCGCCCGGCTACAGCGAGTTGAACGACCCGGTGGTGCAACGCTGGCGCCTGCAGGAGCAGGCGGGCGCGGAAGTACAAAAGCTTGACGAGGACTTTCTCGAAGCCCTGGAACACGGCATGCCGCCCGCTGGCGGACTGGGACTGGGCATCGACCGCCTGGTGATGATGTTGACGGGCGCGGAATCCATCCGGGATGTGATTCTGTTTCCGTTGCTGAAGCCGAAGGCCTAACCCGGATGTTTTCACATGTTTCTTAAAACTCCTGCAGAGTGTCCAGTCAAAAGGCCGGACAAAATCGGGGGGTGCGGCCAGATCCGGGTTAATAACATATCCGCCTGAATGGGAATTTTTTGAGTGAGCACTGAAACAAATGAGCGGGTCGAAGTCGCGCGGATGCCGGAAGGCATTCATTATGCCTACTGGTTTCAGGTCTTCAATTCGCTGTCGTTTTCCATCGTGTTGGGCGTGCCCATGCTGTTGTTCATGAAGCGGCTGGGGGCCAGCGCCACCATCCTCGGAATTGTCAATGCGCTGGGCCCGCTGCTGAACATCCTGCAGATTCCCGCGGCGCGCTATGTGGAGCAGGTGGGATACCGGAGTTTTGTGCTGCGCGGGTGGTCGCTCCGGAGCGTGTTCATCA